>DAIDJX010000062.1 GCA_027451165.1 Prolixibacteraceae bacterium
TAAACCGTTTATCAGCACCTGGTCGGGACCATATTCGCTCAGAACGTAGTTGTATAAATCAGGGGATTCAGATAAGGTGCCCATACTTTTCTGTGCATCCACCTGGTGATAAGATAAGACCAATATTACAATGGAGATTAAACTTTGTTTTATTAAGTTTGAGTTCATAAATTACCTGACATTGGTTGCACCATTTCAAAATCATTCAAATTGCTTGAAAATCAGAAGGATATATTACATTATGTTTAACATCCGCCGGACTGATAAATATATTTATAATAAATGCAGTAAATGAAAATAAACGATGATATAATAAGGCACAAAAGTGAAAAAATATTGTTAATTTGATCTCTTAAACATCATTCAGAATTGATAAACTCTTTTAGCATGATGAAACAAAAAGATCTCCGGATCGTGTTTATGGGCACCCCGGAGTTCGCCGTGGAAAGTCTGAAGGCGCTGGTTGAAAACGGGTATAATGTGGTGGGGGCCATCACAGCTCCTGACAAACCGTCAGGCAGGGGGTTAAAAGTTTCTGAGTCAGCAGTTAAGGAATATGCTGCCAGCTTACGAATTCCTGTTTTGCAGCCTGAAAAACTGAAAAACCCGGAATTTCTTAATCAGCTGGCAGAATTAAAGCCTGATCTGCAAGTCATTGTAGCTTTCCGGATGCTCCCGGAGGTGGTCTGGAACCTGCCTCCCCTGGGAACCTTTAACCTTCACGCCTCCCTGTTGCCCCAGTACCGTGGCGCTGCCCCCCTGAACTGGGCGATCATCAACGGCGAAACCGAAACCGGACTGACCACCTTCCTGCTGGCACAGGAGATTGATACCGGGAACATCCTTTTCCAGGAGAAAGAACCAATTGGGGTGAACGATACGGTGGGAGATCTCCACGACCGTATGATGGCTAAAGGCGCAACTCTGGTACTAAAAACCGTGGATGCCCTGGCCCAGGGTCAGGTACAGCCTGTCAGGCAGGATGTATTGTCAACAGCAACCCGGGAACTGAAACCTGCCCCCAAACTGACCCGCGAAACCATGCGCCTCGAATGGGCAAAGCCTGGTGACCAAATCCGCAACCTGATCCGGGGGCTCTCCCCCTACCCTGTTGCCTGGACCCTACTCAGGAATCCGGAGACCGGACAGGAAACCGAAATGAAGGTGTTTTTCGCGGAATATGAAGCAGCCAATCATGGAAAACTGCCTGGAACCATCCTGTCTGATGGGAAAAAATACCTGAAAGCAGCTTGTGCCGATGGATGGATTTCTCTCACCGACCTGCAGTTGGCCGGGAAAAAACGGATGAAGGTGGAGGAGTTTCTGAGGGGGTTTAAAGAGTTTGAGAAATACATTTTTTGTTGAATATACCAGATAGGATTTATTTATATAACATATTGTCATTAAGGCAATAAGGTTACCCATATTTTTCTTTCATATTGTTTTCTATCAAGGTCTTATGAACAAATAAGGTTTCTCAGTGGTAAAATACCAATTTTAAAATTTAACCTTGATGATAAATTTACCTAAATCGTATACCTGAAAAGTTTGAGAATAATCCATGGGAAACCTTATTCCCGCAAAATAGCCTTGATAGAAAAAATAACCGTGTCCGAATCTCACCCAACCTTACTACCTTATCAATTCTATTAATAAATATTATTTCTTTACCCTCTTCTGCAGTTTCAACACCTGCCCCACCTTCACCGGCTCCCCAAATGGAATCCGGTTCAACCGGTACAAAGATGCGAGGCGGATGCCATACACCTGGGAGATATAATGCATCGATTCCCCTTCCTTAACCACATGCAGCTTGTACATGCCCTGCGCTTTCCCCTTCTTTTGCTTCAGGTAAATGATCTCCCCGGCCACCGGATGATAGCCCTCCGGAAAATCATTGAATCTTCTCAGTTCCCACTCTGCCAGCCCGAATTCCTGGGCCAGGATCTCAAAGGTGTCCCCTTGACGCACCAATGCCATCCGGATGCCGTTGTGCAGGGTAATCTTTCTGGAGCTATAGGGGTTGATCAGCAAACTTTTGTTGAACGCAGTGCCCAGTCTTTCCCGGTCCAGTTCCGCAATCTCTTCGAAGGTCATTTTGCGGTCAAGCTGCCAGAGTTTATATTCCTCAATAATATCAATGACTTTCCGGTCATAGGCCGGGTCAGTGGCATAACCCGCCCGTTTTAACCCTTTGGACCAGGCTACATAATCGGTTGATGAGAGCTGAAAAAGGGAATTGTACCTGTCCTGGCTCATTAGAAAATTAGTGTGGTCAATGTATGAATCTTCAACCCTGTCGTATTTCCTGAAGCACTCTCCTTTTTCATCATCATCGTGATAAGACTTTCCCCCTATCCAGCCCCCTTTGCATTTGATGCCGAAATGATTGTTGGATGTCCGGGCCATGGTGCTGTTGCCATCAGCAGATTCCAGACAGGCCTGCGCCATTTTGACACTGGCCGGAATGCCGCTTCTGCTCATTTCACTGATGGCCAGCAATTGGTATTTCCGGATGTATTCCGCCCTCGACATGGGCTGTGTGTGCGCGGTGAAAATCAACAAAAGAAGCAATATCAGCAGCGCCGGAACTCTCTTTATCATATATTTGCTTTCTCAAATAATCAGGTAAAAATACTTTTATTACCTGAATAATTGTACTTTTAAGCAAAATATCAGGCACGATGCAGAAAGAGCTGAGGATCACTTTCGAGGAATTTCATGACATTGCAGAATTAAAAGAAGAATGGCAGGTGTTACTTAGAACTGCCAGAACCATTTCCGGGAAAGCCTGGTCGCCCTACTCCGGATTTTGTGTCGGAGCCGCAGTCCGACTGGCAGACGGTACTGTCATCACAGGCAACAACCAGGAAAACGCCGCCTATCCTTCCGGACTATGTGCCGAACGTACCGCTCTTTTTTATGCCAACGCCAACTTTCCGGAACTTGCGGTTGAAACCATTGCCATTTCTGCCCAAAACAAGAAAGGCCTGGTCAGTGAACCTGTCAAACCCTGCGGGAGCTGCCGCCAGGTGATGCTGGAGACGGAAACCAGGTTCAATCAGCCGATAACCATTGTTCTTGACGGGAAAAATTCTATTTATGTTCTGAAAGGGATCGACACGCTGCTGCCCTTAAATTTTAAACCGGAATCCCTGAAGGGCTGACCATCTTCACAAATGCATTCCACAAGGGCTCATCTGGGGGTGCTGCCACAATGACCACCGGCTCCTTTTTTACCGGGTGCATAAATTCAATTCTTCTGGCATGAAGGTGGATACCTCCATCCGGATTGGAACGTGGAAAACCATATTTCAGGTCACCCTTAATGTGAATGCCGATTCTGGATAACTGCGCCCTGATTTGGTGGTGACGCCCGGTCACCAGTTCGATCTCCAGCAAATGGTAGTTTTCTGATTGTGCTACCCAGCGGTAATGGAGGATGGCATGTTTGGAATCTTCAGCCTGAAAGGAGTGCGCAAAAGACTTGTTTTTCTCCCTGCTCCGGGTGATCCAATGTTCCAGTGTCCCCTCGCGGGGGATTGGTGCAGCATCCACCACCGCCCAGTAAGTCTTTTTGATCTGGTCTTTTTTCTGGAACATTTTATTGAAACGGGTCAAGGTCTTGCTGGTTCTGGCCATCAGGACAATGCCGCTGGTAGGCCGGTCTATCCGATGCGGAAGTCCCAGAAACACATCCCCCGGTTTTTCATATTTTTCCTTGATGTATTGTTTAACGGCATCCAGCATAGGGGTATCACCTGTCTGATCGATCATGACAATCTCGCCGCATGCTTTGTTCACAGCTATTATATGGTTATCCTCGTAAATAATTTCCATTAATAAAACGAATGTAGAGACAGTCTGTAGAGACAGTCTATAGACTGTCTTTTCGTATTTTGGTTTAAAAATGGCAGGATACAGCGTAATCAGATCCGTACGAAAACCTCCTTTTTGTATAGGAAATAGAGCACCCCCCAGATGATCGCAAGTCCGCCCAGCAGGACAACCAGTCCACCAGCCTGCTCACCCAGCAAGGCGACTGTCCAACCGGTAAAGAACTTTGAGATGGATGTAATATCCACTATCCGGACAAACAAATAGACAAATATAGAATTCAACCCAATAACCCGGAAATAGAAAGCCCATTTCCTGTATTTCCAATGGTCTATGACCATAAAGAAAAAGGCCATTAAAACAAAGCTGATCCCTCCGGCCAGCAAATTGAAAGTAGTCGTCCAGCAGGCTTTGATCACGGGGTACCAAATACCGATGATCAGGGAAAGGATGATCAGGGACCCACCGGTCACTGAAAGCCGGATAATTTTGTTCCAGTTGCCGGTTTGCCGGTTTCTGAGGATTTTCCCGGCAAAACTTCCCATCAGGGTAATGGCAATGGCCGATACGTTACACAGCAATCCTTCCGGATCAAATGTTCCGCCATGCAACCGGCCCGGTAAAATATTCCGGTCAATCCAGCCATTTACGCATCCTTCAGGGGTTAGTACCCCCGATCCAAATCCGGGAACCGGAAATAAGAGCTGTATTAAAGCGACAAACAGCAAAATGCCTGTCAACCAGATCAGCCTGTATTTTTCAGACCTGACAAAAATGACAATCAGCGAAGCAAAGAAGTAACCAAAACCTATCTGCCCGAGTACACTGGCATACCTGGCATTGCCAAAACCATTTTTCAGAGCTCCATTGTAGATGATTCCCAGCAGGATTAACAGGACGAACCGTGACAGGGCCTTTTTCACCAGTCTCCGTGCAGGAACACTCTTTTCCAGTTTGGATTCAATGGAAAGAGGGATAGCCACTCCGGAAATGAACATAAATAAAGGGAAGATCAGGTCATAAAAATGGAAACCTTCCCATTTTACATGTTCCATCTGGACTTCCAGCCAATTCCAGCCGGTGGCCTGTGCAATGACAATTGCCAGCATACCCCCGCCGGTAATCCAAAACATATCAAAGCCCCTCAAAACATCCAGGGAATACAAACGATGATGTACGTCACTTTTCAAAGGCGCTGGTTTCATATCAATGTAATTAATTGGTTTTTGCCTCGCTAAATTACTGGAATTATTTTATAACTGTTTATTCAGGCACTGTCGTTTTGTCATAAAATTTGCCTTGCCGGAAATTTAAAACGCCTAATTATGCCAGAAATGCCATAATCAGAAAGGAAATTGCTGTGGCACAATCCTTGAATAATGGCAGTGTCTGAAAAAAATAACTTAATAACATTATATCATGGGAAAAATTATAGGTATTGACTTAGGTACTACCAATTCATGTGTAGCTGTGATGGAAGGCAGCGAACCGGTTGTCATCCCCAACAGTGAGGGGAAAAGGACAACTCCTTCGATCGTGGCTTTCGTGGAGAACGGAGAACGCAAGATCGGTGACCCGGCAAAACGTCAGGCCATCACCAACCCCAGAAAAACGATTTACTCCATCAAGCGTATGATGGGGGAAACCTTTGACCGCTGTGAGAAGGAGATCAAACGGGTGCCCTATTCCGTAGTAAGGGGTGACAACAATACGCCGCGCGTTCAGATTGATGACCGCAAATATTCGCCACAGGAAATTTCTGCCATGATCCTTCAGAAGATGAAAAAAACAGCTGAAGATTATCTCGGACAGGAAGTGACCGAAGCCGTTATCACCGTACCGGCCTATTTCAGTGATTCACAGCGTCAGGCAACCAAGGAAGCCGGGGAAATTGCCGGGTTAAACGTCCGCAGGATCATCAATGAGCCAACTGCAGCCTCTCTGGCGTACGGACTTGACAAGTTACACAAAGACATGAAGATCGCCGTTTTTGACCTTGGCGGCGGAACCTTTGACATTTCCATCCTGGAACTGGGAGAAGGCGTCTTTGAAGTGAAATCGACCGATGGCGATACCCATCTGGGCGGTGATGACTTCGACCAGGTGATCATCGACTGGCTGGCCCAGGAGTTTATCAATGAGGAAGGCCTCGACCTTAGAAAAGATCCGATGGCCCTGCAACGCTTGAAGGAAGCTGCAGAAAAGGCGAAGATTGAACTCTCCAGTTCATCTCAGACAGAAATCAATCTTCCTTATATCATGCCGGTGAACGGGATACCGAAACACCTGGTGAAAACCCTGACCCGTTCCAAATTCGAACAACTCACTGATTACCTTATCAATGCCACTATTGAGCCTTGCCGGAAAGCCCTCAAAAATGCGGGCCTTTCAGCATCCGACATCGACGAGGTGATTTTGGTAGGTGGTTCCACCCGTATTCCGGCCATTCAGCAAAAAGTGGAAGATTTCTTTGGTAAAAAACCTTCCAAAGGGGTGAACCCGGATGAAGTGGTGGCCGTTGGCGCTGCTATTCAGGGAGGCGTTCTTTCCGGAGAGGTGAAAGATATTCTGTTGCTCGACGTTACTCCGCTGTCACTCGGTATTGAAACACTCGGAGGTGTGATGACCCGCCTTATCGAATCCAATACCACCATTCCGACCAAAAAGACGGAAACTTTCACCACGGCAGCAGACAGTCAACCTTCTGTGGAAATTCATGTGCTTCAGGGAGAGCGGCCCATTGCTTCCGGTAATAAAACCATCGGAAGGTTCCACCTGGATGGCATTCCGCCGGCACCCCGCGGCATTCCGCAGATCGAGGTCACCTTTGACATTGACGCCAACGGTATACTCCATGTCACAGCCAAAGACAGAGCTACCGGTAAAACACAATCCATCCGGATTGAAGCTTCTTCCGGACTTTCAGACGCTGAAATCAGACGGATGAAGGACGAAGCCGCTGCCAATGCCGAAGCAGACAGACAGCAAAAGGAAAAGGCTGACAAGATCAACCAGGCAGACAGTCTGATTTTCCAGACCGAAAAACAACTGAAAGAGTTTGGAGATAAGATTCCGGCTGACAAAAAACAACCGATTGAAAATGCCCTGGCCAAGCTGAAAGAAGCGCATAAAAACCAGGACATTGCGGGTATTGATGCCGCCATGGCTGAGCTGAACAACGTCTTCCAGGCAGCGTCGCAGGAGATGTATAACGCCAGCAGTGCTCAGGGCCAACCCGGACCGCAATCAGGCCCGCAGGGTGGTCAACAGCAGGGCCCTTCGGGAGGTCAGCAAAAGCAGGATGGCGAAGTAACCGATGTAGATTTTGAGGAAGTGAAATAAAATAAAAAAGAACGGCTGCCGAGGGCAGCCGTTCTTTTTTATTTCTTTTCGATGGGCTCTGGTTTGACCATCTCTTTTTTTACTTTGATTTCCCTGTTGATTTGGGGAATCTCCCTGATCAGTTCCTCATTTTCTCCATCCCCGTTCCGGATTTCAATCACTTTGTTTTCCTCCTCCTTCACCTCGTTCCGGATGATGGTAATTTTCTCTCTGCCTCCGGAAAGCTTTTTCTTTTCATAGGAAATGATTCCCGGATCGGTAAGATCAATCACATTCCTGCCCTGCAAATGACGTCTTATAGGCATGGCACCCAACGGTACATCTAACACCGGGGAAAAAGGAGCATGCATCATCCGGTGCCGGGGCATTCGCACAGGCCGGTCCAGGAATACGTCTTTCTCCCCATCATCAGCGGTTTCGACGTGGACGACAACCTTTTTCCCGCTATCCCCTACGGTCTCCGTTTCCGTGATGTACACCGGGACTCTGCCGCCTCTTCCCCGGTGAATGATTACCTTCTTCCCATCAACTTCCTCCCGGATGATTTCGAGATTTTTCAACATCGTATCCGACAGAACCTCCCCTGTGGATGTCCAGGTGAAATTCCTGCCTTTGCCGGAATGAAAAACCTGAGCCTTGTCCCCGGCAATGATGGTATCCACCACCTGCTCTTTTCCGTCTTTGACTGTCACAATCCGGACATGGGTATTCTTCTTTTTTCCCGGAGGATCGTCCTGATGAAACGGTTTCATCCCGGAAGCCGCTACAAACATGGCGGCTACCACCAACACAAACAAAACATTCTTTTTCATAAAACCATTATTTAATTGTTCCGGAACAAAGATAGGCACAAGCCTTCCTGCAAACCGGTTAAAGGCTGGTTAATTTTGGTTAAGGAAAGGTTAAAACCTGTCATTCAGCAGGATGAATGGTTATCTTTGAACCATGGTCAGAAAAATAATTACCGGACTGGTTGTGCTGATGGGGATTTCCATCGCTGGAATTATCATCGTTCAGCTGATATGGGTAAAAAATGCGATACGCCTGCGAAATGAGCAATTCGAGCGGGGAGTATCTGATGCCATGCATCAAACGGTCAACCGGCTGGAGAAAATTCACGATGTGATGGTGATCAGGCATCTGGCGCATCCTGATTCATTACCATTCTTCGGAAGGCAACCAGGCCCGCTGCCACCTGATGCAATACACCGCATTCCACGCCCGGTGATGGATAAAAGACATCCTGCAAGAATCATCCGGGAAAGGAATCAGGAGAAAGTAGAGATAGAAATAAAAACGGATTCGGTTAAATTCATGCAGGCCAAAAGGCCAACTGTATCCGGAGCTGTTTGGGTGGGAAAAGAGGATCCTGCCCAGGTTAGCCAGGTCATCGTTTTAAACGGCGATACCCTGTCAAAATCCGGAATAACCTTTAGCCGGGGTATGCAAACCCTTGACTCCATCAGCATCTTGTTGGACACGGCAACAACCGGGGAAAATGCCTGGTCAGGACGGGTCCGTGTAAGGGCTCAGAACCTGAGAAACCTGGCTGAAAAAGCGGTTACGGAAATAAAAGTACTGGACAATCCCCTTATTGACCGGCAGGAACTGGAAGAAATCCTTCAGGATGAACTGATAAACAGAAACATCCGTTTGCCATATCAATTCGGGATTATCAGGGATACCGCCATGCTCATGTCTTCTCCGGAACCAGACAGTCTGGCCCTGATGAATACGACTTACAGGATTGAGCTTTATCCCAACAGCATCTTTCGCAGGAACATTCAGCTTACCCTTTGGTTCCCGGCCCGTGACCGCTATATCTTTACTTCCATGGGATGGCTCCTCGGAGCTTCCCTGCTTTTCTCGCTGGTCATCCTGCTGGCCTTTTCGTTCAGCGTATTTTTCCTGCTCCGGCAGAAAAAGATTTCTGAAATGAAAGCCGACTTCATCAACAATATGACCCATGAATTCAAAACACCTATAGCGACCATTTCTGTCGCGTCAGATTCTATTCTGGATCAAAAGGTGATCGGGGACCAATCAAAGGTGGCGTATTTCGCCTCCATGATCAAGAAAGAAAATCAGCGGATGAACCGTCAGGTGGAGGATATCCTGACCATCGCCCGGCTGGAGAAGAAGGAACTCGGATTTAAATGGGAGTTTGTCAATATCCATGAAGTGATTGCAGAAGTTGCCGATGTGATCAGGGTACAGGTGGAGCAACGTCAGGGAACCCTGAATGAGCTTTTATCAGCCACCAATCCGCTGATTCGCAGCGACCGGCAGCACATCAGCCATGTAATTTTTAACCTCCTGGATAATGCCCTCAAATATTCCCCCGGTAACCCGGAAATTACCATTGAAACGGGAAATACCAGGGAAGAATGTCTGATCAGGGTCACCGACAAAGGCATTGGCATGAACCGGCAGGTACAAAGCAGGATATTTGAACGTTTTTACCGTCAACAAGGTGGCAATGTGCACAATGTGAAAGGATTCGGACTGGGGCTCAGTTATGTCAAAGCCATTGTGGAAGCGCATGGTGGAAGGATTACTGTAGAAAGTGAAGTAGGGAAAGGCAGCATATTTACGGTGTTTCTGCCGTACATATGAAATGAAAAGCGGAGGGCAGAGGGCTCTTGGGGCAAAAAGCTCCGAAGGAGCGCTGATATTGATAGAAACCGGCATGCCCCGCTTACCCCGCTCCGCAGTTTGAAATACCGCCGTTGTGAATGGCAGAGAGCAAAGAGCCAACCCCAGTGCTTTAGCCTGGGGGTAGAACCGTACCCCGATCCCCGCTCCGCTCTTTGAAAAACGACAGTTGCAATTATTAATGATAAATGAAAAATAAAACCTCTTTATTCTTCGCTGAAGATGACCTGAGCTTCGGATCGGTACTGAAATCCTACCTGGAGATCAATGACTTTTCAGTCACCTGGGTCGACGATGGACGTTATGCCCTGGATCGTTTCCGTAACGGGCATTTTGACCTCTGCATCCTCGACGTTATGATGCCGCACACCGATGGCTTCACCCTTGCTGCACAAATCAGGGCCATCAACCGGGAAATTCCCTTTATTTTCCTTACAGCCAAATCATTACGGGAAGATGTACTAAAAGGCTATAACCTGGGCGCCGACGATTACATCACCAAGCCTTTCGATTCCGAGGTCCTTCTTTGTAAGATCAAGGCCATTCTGAACAGGGGAAATGGGCGTCAGACAACCGGAAAGCAAATTTTGTCGCTCGGAAATTTTCAGTTTGATTACCACCTGAGGCAAATCTCCGGTCAGGATACTACTCAAACGCTTTCTCCCAAAGAAGCCGATTTGTTGCAACTGCTCCTGGAACACAAAAATGAACTCCTCCCCCGGGGGGTTGCCTTGCTGAAAATCTGGGGTGATGACAGCTATTTCACCGCCCGCAGCATGGATGTCTTCATCTCTAAACTCAGAAAATACCTGCAATCAGATCCCCGGATTGAGATCAGAAGCATCCATGGCAGCGGTTACTTTCTTTCAGTAACTGAATAATCCGCGGAATCTTCTGTTTGGAGCTGTCAATCCTCCTCCGCTTCTCCTTCAAAGAAGAACGCTGCCCTTACCGCCGGGGGGCAGGTGCTGTCCAGCCCTTTAACTGCTTTCCAGATCACCTCATTGAACTTCAGGTCGTCGATCTGGTCTTCCTTGGAAAAGTCAAATGTCTCGCTCATCTGCTGCCAGGCACTTTCATTCTGGTTCCTGGCACTGAGATCCACCTGGCAGGGTCGCACATTGAAAACCGGGTGATCCGGAGTCTTTTCAAAACAGCGCCACAAAGGAGTAGCCGCCGCATCGTACTGGCTCATGGGCGGCAGCCCCAGGATCAGTTCCATGGTTCTCAGCAACGACGCCGTGGTATAGGGAGTACTGTCAACAAATCCTTTTTTGACATATCCACCCGCCAGGAAAGCAAGGCTACGGTGGGCATCCACATGGTCGGGGCCATTTTGTGCGTCGTCTTCAACGATCACCACCAGGCTTTCTTTCCAGATCGGACTGTGGCTCAGATAATCCACCATCATCCCCACGGCAAGATCGTTATCTGCCACATGCGCAAAAGGGGTTGGTCTCCCCAACTTCAATCCTTCGGTATGGTCATTGATAATCCGGATGGTATTCAGGCGGGGCACAGCCTGAATGGCCATGAGCGAATCAAAATCCCGCTTCCACTGATGAAAGCGGATAGTGTCCATCACCGACTGATCCCAGGGCGTGAAATGGGTACAGTAATGCCCTTCCAATACCGGAATATTGGGCCCGCCAACTTCCACAAATTCCCCGTAGCTCCGGTAGCTTAAGCCTTTCCGCTGACAGTAATCCCAAAGAAAACCATCCTTATTGTTGGCAATTTCCCTGGTACCCTCTGCAGAATAGCTACCACCCCTTCCTCCATAACTGGTTGGCCAGGTCTTTTCCAGGTAATCAGTGGCATAAGCCCCCATTGACCAGTTGTGGCCATCGGCGCTTACCTCGCCGTTCACGTAGAAATTATCCAGCAACACAAACTCCCTGGCCAGCGCATGGTGATTCGGGGTGATCTTCTCCCCGAACAGTACCAGGCTGGTATCTCCGTTTCCCTGGGGAAGGTCACCCAAGACCTGGTCGTATGTCCGGTTCTCCTTGATCACATAAAAAACATACTTAATGGGTGAAGGATCGCCTACTTTCCTCGGAACAGGATTCCCTTCCGCACCTTCCGCATGAAGCTCTTTACCTCCGATATACGGGGTATTTTCAAACACCATTTGGGTCAACTCCCGGATACTTTTCTCCTTCGGAATTTTCAGCAAACTCAGCGACCCCCTCAACAAACCGGCTATATATTGCACTTTCGTTCTGATCTCCTTGCCTCCTTCATGGTGCACCACTTCAGAACCCCTGCGGACAGGGTTCGGACCGTAGGGATTGGCCATAGAAGTGATCCCTTTTCCGTTGGCAACCAGAAGTTTGTTTCCGGATACCCTTACACAGGTCGGATACCAGCCAGTCGGGATAAATCCAAGGCTTTTGCAGGTTCCCGGACTGGAAACATCAAAAACAGCCAGGCAATTGTTATCGGCATTGGCAATAAACAGCATTTTTTCATCTTCACTCAGCGCGACACTGTTGGTGGTCGATCCCACCGGAGCTTTCGGATACAATGCCGTGTGAAGGCTTTCCACCACCTTACCCAGGCGTGTGTCTGCCACCAGCACATTGTTATCGTTGGCATTGGCAATAAACAGCCAGCGCCCATCCCGGGTAATACACAGGTCATTGGGATTATCACCGGCAGGTATAAAACCAGTCATTTTTTGTTCCCGCGTATTAAAGATCAATACTTTGTCACAGCCCCAGCAAGTTGCGTACAACGTGCTTTGGTCGGGCGATAACAGGCAGGTAAAACCTTCTCCCCCAAGGGGATGTTTTGATAAAACGGATTTGCTTTGTGTATCAACTACATACAGGGAATTATCTTCGCGTGTTACCGCATAAAGCCTGTTGCTCCGGTCATCCAGTGCCAGGCCTCCGACCGAGATTTTCACCGGCCAGGGTTTACCCAGAATAATCGAATCCCGTAAAAACAGCTTGTTTTTCCTGACATCGTAACGAAGGATCAGGTTGTCATTTCCACCGGAAGCATACAACACTTTCCCGTCCCCGGAAAATGCGAGGCCAAGCCAGGCTTTGCCGACTGCCACCGAATCAACCACCCGCTGAGCGCCAATGTTGAAAAGCTGTATGGATTGGTCACTCTGTCCGTTGTTGGTAATGGCAGCCAGTTTTCCATCCGGAGAAATCACCAGATTCAGGGGCAAATCGCCTAAACTGAACATTTTCCCGGCCGGAGATAGTTTCCATCCGTTGGGAAGGGTAGTCTTTGGGATTTTTCCTTTCGGGAGCGTTTGAGCATTCACCATATGAAATGAAGCGAACAGGAAGTTAAAGGTTAACAACAAGGAAAGCAATAAAATTTTGATTTTCATCAGAATAAGTATTATGATAATAAAATCAGGTTTTCCAGGTTTTTTTCTAAGAATGATGCCCTGAAAAACCTATGGCCAAATTACTAAATTTTGTTTTATTTGTCGCTTGAAAAACCTTTTCCATGAAATATCCTTTTTCCCTGTTTTCGTTTTTTTTGATTATACCAACCATCCATGCGCATGAAAACTACCGGTCAACGCCAATCGATACCCTGAAACATATTCATATTGAGGAAGTAGTGGTTTCAGCCGGAAGGTTTGAGACCCTGGGGATCACAACCCCTGATGCCATCCGTGTTTTGCCGTTAATTCAGGCTGAAAAGTTCCAGATCAGAAGCGCCCCGGAAGCATTGACTTTGACCCCGGGGGTCTTTGTCCAGAAGACTTCCTGGGGAGGCGGCTCACCCTTTGTCCGGGGACTAACCGGCAACCAGACGCTCCTGATGACCGACGGCATCAGGTTGAACAATTCCACCATGCGCTATGGCCCGAACCAGTATTTCAACACCATTGATCTTTTTTCGCTTTCCGGCATTGAA
>DAIDJX010000063.1 GCA_027451165.1 Prolixibacteraceae bacterium
GTTGACGCATGGCGAATTCATTTTCGGGCAGGCCGGGAAAGCGGTCAGAGGGAAGCTTGAGGATCCATGAGCCGCCAACCCCCTCAGCCGGAATGGTCAGGCCGCCCTGCTTGCCGGTGTTTTTCATGAACTGAAGAAAAAATATGCCGTGCGCTTTCTTTTTGTGGGCAGTAAATCCGGAATCCTGCCCGACATTCAACCGGAGATCATCCCCTGGTCTTCCGAAAAGGAGCCGGAATTGCTTTCCCGGATAGATATCGGGATCATGCCCCTTCCGGATACCCCTTTTGAAAAAGGAAAAGGAGGGTATAAACTGTTTCAGTATATGGCGGCAGGTAAGCCGGTTGTTGCTTCTCCCGTTGGGATCAATACGTTGATTGTAAAGGAAGGGGTCAACGGGTTTCTCTGCAGGGATACAGGGGAATGGTACCAGGCGCTGGAAAAACTGCTGCAGGATGCAAGGCTCAGGGAACAAATGGGGAATGCCGGTTACAGGCTGGCCAAAGAATCATATGGTCTGGAGGTATGTTTTCAAAGATTGATGAATGTTCTGGATAAAATGACAAACAGATGATGGATAAGCAATACTTCAGTTCCGGCAGTAACTTACGCATTGACCTGGGATGCGGCGCCGCAAAAAAGGAAGGTTTTACAGGGATTGATATTTTCCCGTATCCGGGAGTCGATTTTGTGGCTGACCTGGAGAAGGATCTTAATTTTCTTCCTGACAATTCGGTGGAAGAGTTTTTCTCAGCCCACTTTATGGAACACATTGTAAACTTTGAAGGGATGATGAAGGAGATCCACCGTAGCCTGAAACCTGGTGGTAAAGCTGAAATAGTAGTTCCTCATTTTTCCAATCCCTTCTTTTATTCCGATTTCACGCACAAGCGCTTCTTCGGGCTCTATACATTCAGTTATTTTTCATCCAGCCAGAAAAATATGCGCAGGAAAGTGCCCTGTTATAACTTTCCCTTTGAATTCGAGGTGGTTGGAATTAAGCTGGTTTTTAAATCTCCTGTAGGTAAATTACACTATTTGTACAGGAAACACATCATTCAGCGGATTTTCAATGCTTCCCCCCGCATGCAGGAATTGTACGAAGCGCTGTTTACAGGAACTTTCCACTGCACGGAGATCCGTTACACCCTGAAACCCGTGAAATAGAGGTTTCATTCCTTGAAATTGAATAATGTGCTGAAGGTATTCCGGCGGTTTTCCGTCGGGAAAAGTTCAACAATCCTTTTTCTGTAGCGGTCTGTTTTTGTCGGGGCTAATTCCTGTGCAAGCCGGATAACCTTTATTGCTTCTGAAACATCTTTTTTCCCAATGGTCAACCGGTCGTCACCAATGGCCCCGGGAATTCCGTTCACTTCGGACCCAACCGGGATACAACCGCACAGCATGGCTTCACACAAGGCGTTGGGGAGACCTTCACTCAGGGAGAACTGGGCATATACCGTGTGTTGGCAGAATGCCTCCCTTAATTGTTCCCTGTCTGAAAATCCATGCAAAAAGAAGTTGCGGGGTATTTGCATTTTCCGTATTTCAGCCGTCATGGGTTCACTGATTCCGTAGACATGAAATTCTGTATCCGGCATACTCCGGGCGGTACTTAACAATAAATCACATCCTTTCAGATACCATCTTTGCCAGTTGGTAACGGAGCCTACCGTCAAAACTGAATTTTTACGCGTACAGGCCGGATCAAAGTTCCACCCATCCGGATCATACCCGGTAGGGGTGGGGATAATCTTTCCCCGGATTCCGGAAACAAAGGTAAGGAATCCCTGCCTGATACCCTCCCCGTTGTCATCGGCATACCGGTTGATGTTTTCAACCAGGGTAGCATCCACCGGAAGCAAATAACCGGCATTCCGGAGAGCAGATTTCCCCAAAAACTGCCTGATCCTGTTGGAACAAAATAACCCGTATTTCAGCTCAGGAAAGGAAACGGCATCAAATCCGCCAATGACAATGGCGGTATTGATTTTCCGGAGACGGCCGTACCAAACCGGTAAAAAGGCATGGCTGTCAGCAAACCAGGTCAATATCAGGTCGTAACATTTTCCCCGGGAGAGCAGGAAAAATACCTGCCGGATCAGTTCGCGCATGGTTGACAATGCCCCTTTTGCCGGACGGTAGTGGTATGGGGTTACTTCACCCATAGACAACAGCAACACGTGATCGGCCTGGACAAAGGTGGAGTATGCAGAGTATACCAGTAAAACCTTTCGGGTGGCAACCGCTCTTTCTTTTATCGGATCTCCTGTCATGGCCATAAAAATAGTAATTTTGACCGATTAACCGGTATAGTTTTACACATGCGCAAAGTCGTTACCATCGTCGGGGCCCGGCCCCAGTTCGTTAAAGCTTCTGCCCTCAGCCGTGCTTTTCTCCGGTCAGGAATGGAAGAAATACTGGTCCATACCGGTCAGCATTTCGACGACAACATGGCGGATATTTTTTTCCGGCAGATGGAAATCCCTCAACCTGCTTACAACCTGGAGATACATTCCCTTCCGCATGGCGCCA
Source organism: Prolixibacteraceae bacterium (assembly GCA_027451165.1). GTDB lineage: Bacteria > Bacteroidota > Bacteroidia > Bacteroidales > Prolixibacteraceae > UBA1413. Next base: position 2,536 of record DAIDJX010000063.1, read on the forward strand.
TGACCGGCAGAATGATTGAAGAAACGGAAAAGGTACTGCTGAAAGAAAAGCCCGGTGTGGTGGTCGTCTACGGGGATACCAATTCCACCCTGGCCGGAGCGCTGGCCGCTGCCAAAATGCACATCCCGGTCGCTCATGTCGAAGCCGGACTTCGCAGCTTTAATATGGAGATGCCGGAAGAGATAAACCGCATCCTGACTGACCGGATTTCGTCCTTTCTTTTCTGTCCGACGGAGACAGCGGTGGAAAACCTGAAAAAAGAAGGTTTCAGCAATTTCCCGGCAAGGGTTTTCAACATTGGAGATGTCATGTACGATGTGGCATTGCACTATTCGGAAAAATCTTCTTTGAAAAGCCATATTATTTCTGATTTGAAACTTTCCGGCAAGCCCTTCATTCTGGCTACCCTCCACCGGCAGGAAAATACCGATTCAAAAGAAAGACTGGAAGAAATATGCAATGCTCTTAACCAATTGTCACACGAGTACCCAATTGTACTTCCTCTCCACCCCCGAACCAGAAAGGTACTTGCAGAAAGCAGAATTGTCCTTGATTTTGCTCCCATTGACCCGGTTGGCTATTTTGACATGATTGAGTTGATGAAAAACTGTGCTTTTGTTTTGACCGACAGCGGAGGTGTTCAGAAGGAGGCCTTCTTCTTTAAAAAGCATTGCCTGGTGGCCCGCGATGAAACCGAATGGACAGAGTTGGTGGATTTGGGGTACAACTTTCTGGTCGGGGCTGACGAAAATGCAATTCTGACCGCAAGTCAACTGGTCTCCGGACTGAATCTTTCCTTTTCAGAAAATCCTTACGGAACCGGAAATGCCGCAGAAAAAATTTCGGACATACTGAGAAGTATTTGAAAATACTTACCTTAGGTTTGAAATTGTAAACATTAAACTGCAGGTAGCCAATTGCCAGCTGCCAGTTACCATACGCCAGGAATGATTTTACCTGATGAAAAACATATTTTCCGTAAAATCCGGGACGATAACCGGGAGGCTTTCAAAAACCTCTTCGACACCTATTATGCCTCCCTTTGCCACTATGCGTCGCATTACCTGAACGATGATGTCCTGTCGGAAGAGGTTGTCCAGGAACTTTTTGTAAAAATATGGGAAAAGCGGAAAACGCTGGATATCGATACTTCCGTAAAAAATTACCTTTTCCGGTCGGTCCGAAATGGCTGTCTTAACCAAATCCAGCACGACAAAGTCAGGCAACTGCATGGCCGGAACCTGAAAGAAGCGCTGATGAGCGAGGATCCGGCCGGCGATTATTTCATCACCCCTGAAATGATCCTGAAACTGGAAGAGGGGATTGAGTCTCTTCCGGAGAAAAGACGCGAAATTTTCCGCCTCAGCCGGGAAGAAGGGCTCAAATACCGGGAAATTGCCGAAAAACTGCAAATCTCCGTGAAAACCGTAGAAGTACAAATGGGGCTGGCCCTAAAGACCCTTCGCCAAAAAATCGGAACTCTGATACTATTAATATTTTTAATAAAAAAATAAATGCGGGATTGAGAACATTCTTTTATAATCAAGATATTCTGAGTCAGTCACCCCTCTCTTTCGGAAGAGAGGGGTGACTCTTGAAATATTTAATGTGTATAAGAGAAAAATCTCTGGACAAATTAATTTTTGAGGTTTTTTAAAAGGGAATAAGGGTATTTCAATTGATGATTGTCATTATTACGAAATGAAAGAATCGGATCACATAGAACAGGTTGATGAGGAGTTGCTGGCCAGCTATCTGAGCGGCGAAGCCAGTGATGAAGAAAAATCGGAAGTGGAACGCTGGACCGGCCGGTCAGCGGAAAACAGGGAGGTTTTTCAATCCTGCAGCGACATCATGCAGAAGTCCAGGCTGTATTATCAAACCCGAAGGTTTGAGGCTACGAAGGCCTGGGAACGGGTAGACCGTGACATCAACCGGAACAGCAGCAGGGAAGGGGTAAAAATTAACCTGTTCCGCAGAAAGATGCTCCGGGTGGCTGCCATTGGTTTACTGGCGCTGGCTTTAGGCTCCGCCGGGTTCTATGTGGGTTGGCGGCAACAGAAAACCGCCGTTTTTACCGAAGTCATTTCCGGTGAAAAACAGGTACTGCAGGAGGTGACTTTGCCCGACGGGTCAGTAGTTTCGCTCAACAGCAGCTCCAGAATCCATTTTCCGAAGCAATTTTCAGGGAAGCAGCGGAAGGTATCCATTGAAGGAGAAGCCTTTTTTAAGGTCAAACCAGATCCGCAAAAACCCTTTGTCATTTCGGCCGGTACCGCTCAGATCCGGGTGTTGGGTACTTCGTTCAACGTTTGTGCCCGGCCGGGGGAAAGTACCGTAGAAGTGACCGTGGAAACCGGGAAGGTCCAGTTCGGATGCAACCGTTTGGCTCAGAAACCTTGCGACCAGCTGATTCTCACCCCGGGAGAAAAAGGGGTTTTCTTTACCGCTGATCAGGCACTGAAAAAGGCGGTCAACGACAATCCGAATGTCAATGCCTGGCTTACCCATGACCTGGTCTTTAACAAAACCAGGCTTCAGGAGGTGACAGAGATCCTTCGGAATGTGTATCATACCGACATTCAGCTTTCTGATCCGGAATTGGGTGAACTCATTCTGACCGCCCACTTCAATGACCAGCCGATCGATTTCATTCTGGATGTAATACGGCTGACCTTCAGCCTTGAACTTTCGGCACAAAATGGTCAGTATTTTCTGACAGCCGCTAAAAACAATCCTTAATTTAAAAGCCATGAAAACAATGAAATTTTTCCCAAAAACCTTTTTATTCCTGATGGGAGCATTATTCCTTCTCCTTTCAGTAACCAGCCAGGCGCAGGAAAAAAAGAAAAGCGCCGCCATGGACCAGAACATCAGCATTTATGCTGAAAATGAACCGCTTTCCAATGTGTTGGAAAAAATATGCAAATACCTGAAAATCGATTATTCTTACAACTCCCAGCTGATTGCCAATAAAAAGGTCAGCATTAACATCGCCAACAAGCCCATCAAGGAAGTGCTTGACAAGCTGATGAAGGATTTTTACCTGATTTTCGAGATTGAAGACAACCTGATGGTAGTGAGGGAGTATGTACCACTGAACGAAAGTATCGACATCGAACGGGCATCCCGGGATTATGGAGTCAACCGGGGATTTCTGATGGATAATCCGAGGCAGAAATCAATCACCCTGAAATACAAATCGGCAAGCAATCTGATCATCATCCCGGTTACCATCAACGGTTCCGATACCCTGAATTTTATCCTCGATACAGGTGTCCGCTACCCGATTATCACCGAGCTTCCCTTTATCAATAAGCTGAATCTGAACTACATGACTCCGGTGGAGATTCAGGGACTGGGCGAAGGGGAGACCCTCACAGCCTACCGTTCAGCCAATAATTCAATCAAAATTGAAGGGCTGACCGCGCAAAACCAGGAGGTTCAGATGGTCATTGATGAGGATTTTCAGATTTCCCACATGCTGGGTATTCCGGTACACGGACTGATTGGTTTTAATCTTTTCAAAGACTACATCGTCAGGATCAACTACCATGATGAAGAACTGACGCTCTACCGTCCTGAACATTATAAATACAAGGACCGGAAAAGCGACATCATTCTTCCGCTCCTGTTCGACGGGAACAAACCGTTCATCAATACCAGCATCCTCACGGAAGACTCCACCCAGGTTCCGGTTAAATTGATGGTGGATACCGGCGCCAGCGACGCCCTTTGGTTATCGGAAGGATCGGACGAGCGGATCAGAATTCCTGAAAACCACATCGAAGCCTTTCTGGGTAAAGGACTGAACGGGGATCTCTATGGAACCAAAGGCCGTATCGATGCCGTATGGGTAGGACCACTGATACTGCCGCGCCCAATTGTATCCTTCCCGGATTCCGGCCTGGTCAAACAACTGATCTCAGTTAACGACCGCAACGGGACTTTGGGTGCTGAAATCCTGCGGCGCTTTGATGTCACCCTTGATTACAGGAATGCCCGTCTGACCCTTTCTCCCACACTTAAAGTTAAGGAGTCGTTTAACTACAATATGAGCGGAATGGAAGTGACCAACCCGATGCCCGGATTTCCGATCTTTACGATTTCCAACATCAGGGAAAATTCACCTGCCTTCCTGGCCGGCCTGAAGGTCAATGATCAGATCCTCTCCATCAACAACAGCCACAACAGCAACATCTCACTCAACGATATCAATTTGCTGCTTCAAAGCAAGGAAAACAGAAAAATTAAACTAAAAGTACTGCGCGACGGCCAGGAGATCAAAACCCAGTTTGAACTGCAACACTTCTTCTGATGCCTGCTCTCCGGATTGTGCTGGTATTCTGCACGTTGTTGCTGCCCTTGCTTATGCAGGGTCAGCAACAACGTGATTCTGTTTTAAACAGGGTCATTACTGTGAATGCCAGCAATCTTCCGGTAACTGTTATTCTGGATAAAATCACCTCCGGATACGGGATTTTTTTTTCCTATGATGCCCTGCTCATTGATAACGAACAACGGATAACCCTCCAGGCAGAAAACCTTACCGTGGAGGAGGTCCTCCGGGAATTGTTCCGGGGCGATCAATACCGGTTTCTGGGTAAAAATAACCACATCATTATATCTGACAGGGAAGAGGGGACAGCTATCCATCCCCGGGATACCCTGAAGAACAAACCCTATTTTGAGATTTCGGGAAAAATCAGAGATCAGGAGACAGGCGAAGCACTGAGCTATGTCTCTATATCCCTGGCCGACCGGCCAGTCGGGACTATCTCCAATGCTGACGGAAATTTCCTGCTGAAACTTCCGTTGGAAGATAAGCGCGACACGGTGATTGTCAGCACGGTGGGATATGCCCGGATGAAAAAGCTGGCCGGGGAATTCCGGAAAGAGGAAGTGATTGATCTGCAGCCTGTTTCTGTGAAGATCCGGGAAATAAAGGTAAAAGCGGTTTCCGTGACCGAAATACTTGGCAATTTCAGGGAAAAAATACGGGAAAATTATGCATCAGGCAATCAGCTGCTGACAGGCTTTTACCGGGAAACACTGAAACAGGATGAGGAGTACATTAATGTCAGTGAGGCAGTGCTCGAAATTCTGAAAGCTCCTTACGATGCGATTTCCCGAAACGACAAGGTTCACCTGCTGAAAGCCAGAAAAAGTCCGGAAGTCAGACCTTTTCACTGGGTGAATTTTAAATTGCAGGGGGGTCCGCGAACCATTATCATGCTTGATGTGGTTAAAACCATGGAGACTTTCCTGGATCCGGGTTTTGCAGACTATTACCATTATTCCGTGCAGCAGGTGATCTGGTATAAAAATCATCCGGTGTATGTCATTCGGTTCCGGCCGGTGAAAGGCGCCAATATTCCCTGTTTCGAAGGGGAAATGTACATCGAAAAGGAGAGTTATGCCCTCCTGTATGCCCGGTTTGCCCTGGATGATGCCGGTCTTGAATTGACCGGTCAATCCTTCATTATCAAAAAGCCGGGCGGATTCAGGGTAAAACCCCTGTTTGTCAGGTACCAGATTGATTTTTCGGAATTTGAAGGACTTTGGCACCTGCATACCGCTCATGCTTCTATCGCTTTTAAGGTCAGAAGCCGCAACGACAGGGTCAACTCTGTTTTTCACAGTGTTTCTGATCTGCTGGTAACAGAGGTCGATCAAACCGATTTAAAGCGCTTTCCTGTGAAAGATCTTTTTAGCGTAAATGATATCTTTGCTGAGTTTACCCAGGATTATGACGAGGATTTCTGGGAAAACTACAATATAATTGAGCCGGACGAGGACCTTCAACTGGCCATCCGGCGGTTTTCCCCCTCAGCTGATAGGAATAAGGAAATGAATGAACAAATAAAACCATAAGGAGATATCCAATGAAACTGATGTTATTTTTAATGATGTGCATGATGCCTCTTTTTCTTCTTTCACAGGAAAAAGATGAGGCGATTGACCAGCTAACAGGAAAGCTCACCAACTGTCAGCAGATGTATCCGATTAATAAAATCTATCTGAATACCGATAAGGAAATCTACGCTCCCGGAGAGATCATCTGGTTCAGCGGGATGATCCTGGCCAGTTCTTCCAATCAGTATTCCGGGTATTATCCTGACCTGGTGGTTTCCCTGTTTGATGCAGCCGGGGATCTCATTGTCGCTGACAAATTTCCGGTTTCGGGGGGAGTAATAACAGGAGACTTTCTCTTGCCGGAACAACTGTCCCTGGGGGACTATTTTCTTGCTGCCTTTACCCTGTATCAGGAAGAACCTGAAAACCTTTTTGTTAAACCACTGGTTGTCAATCGTTTTTACCAATCGGATGCCCGGGTTTCCCTGCTTTTTCCGGAAAAGGTTTACACAGCAGGTACAAAGAATGTTATTGAGATGAAAGTCACTGAAATTTCCGGGATTCCTGCCGACAAGTTTAACCTTGGTGTGGAGATTCGTCATGCAGGTCAGAAACTGGAAGATGGCAAAATCAGGTCAGTAAACGGGAAGGCGGAATTTCAGGCTTCCATCCCTGCAAAAACAGGGAAAGAACCGGTCGAGCTGGTGGTCAGTCATCCCAAAAATCTATGGAAACAACGCTTTTTTCTGAAAACTTCTGCCGATGAATTGGCGGTGCAGTTTTATCCGGAAGGTGGCCATCTGGTTGGAGAAATTCCGCAAAAAACAGGTTTCTATGCTTCCTCCTGGACCAATACACCGGTAGATCTGGAAGCAGATATCCTTTCAGCTACCGGACAGCTGGTTTCCAAAGTGAAATCCTCCCATCCTGGTTTTGGATTGTTTCCTTTTCAACCCGAGGCTGGCGGGAAATACCGTTTTGTGGTGACCAGCCCTTATGGTAAGGGGCAATCATTTGATATCCCGGTTATGGAAGAAGCAAAGCCTGTTTTGGTTGTTGCCCAAAGCGATAACGATTTTTTGTCGGTAGATTTGATCGTAAAAAGCGATATAAAGCAAAAACTGACGGTAGCCATTACGCGTGGTTACCAGTTGTTATGGGCAGCTTCTCCCGAAATATCAGGGAAAGCCAGGATCAAAATACCTACAGCAGAACTGGGAACAGGAATTGTTCAACTGACGCTTTTCAATAGTAGCCAGGAAGCTGTTTCATCCCGGTTGGTCTATCTCCCTGAAAATAATCCGGCAACGCTTGAAATAAGTCATGTGGTTACCGGGGATGGAAAACTGAAGTTAACCTTGACCACCAAAGATGAACAGGGCTTACCCTGTCCGGCCCGTTTAATGGTTTCAGTAACCGACACCATGCGGAATTTGCCACCAACGGAAACATTGCCTGGCACTTATTTTCTGAACGGAGATTTGGTTCATCCTGCAGATCTTTCCCTCTTTAATCCGGAAGAAGCAGCACGCCAAAGCCGGGCTTTCGATTTTCTGATGGTATGCAATACCCTGAAAGGATTCTCCTGGGAGAAAGTCATGCAGAATAAAACAACCGGAACAGATAAAACCCCGGTTATCCAAACCGGATGGAGCGGAAAAGTGACTGACAAAAAAGGAAATGCCATTCCATTCGCCCAGGTGAAGATTATGGACAACCGGGATATGAAATTTTATTCAACACAGGCCGATGGCAATGGAAATTTCCGGTATGAGGAATATCAGCCCTTACAAACCTCTGACATTACCATTTCGGCAACCGACAAAGAGGGGAAAGGTAATCTGTCGATTCAGGCCAATCCTACCCTGGTGCAAAAAGTAAGCGCCCGGATCCGGGGACTTAACAGGATGCCTTTTGATCCCACGCTATCGGTGAATGCCCTCTCCGCCTACCTGAAAAGCAATCCTCAGCTGGTAGCGGAACCGCCTTCCGGAAAACTTCAGGCTGCAAACGAAGTCAAGCCCAGAATGGAACATTATAAATCCCTCCTGGCTTCCTCTTCCAACCTGCTGGATGTGATCAAGTCGATTAAACCCTACACGCTGATGAATGGGCAGATTGTTTTCAGCGGCATGGTGAACTCGATCAACTTCCAGTCGGGCGCCCTGATCGTCATCGACGGGGTAAAAATGGGCACCTCCATTGATATCCTTAACTCCCTGGCGCCCAATGACGTGGACGAGATAAAAATTTCCACCGATCCGATGGATATTCAGAGATATACCGGGTTGAACAATGTCGGCGTGATTGAAATCCTTACGAAACGGGGTACGATGGTTGCTCCTTCAACGGCTAACCAGGTCACAAAAGAAGAATTGTATAAGGATGGATTACGAATCCCAAGGAATTTTCTCACGGCAGATGCGCTTGCCGGACAATCGGGTAAAGATTTACGGACTACTATTTACTGGAATCCTGACCTGGATACCGGAAATGCAGGATCTGTCACTTTTTCTGTGCCACTTTCTGAAATAAAATCTGGCTTTGTGGTTACAGCAGAGGGGTTGACGGTCTTTGGGAAAATTGTCAGGGCAAGCAGGACTGTTTCGATACCTTGAAATCAGCAACATGGAATAAAAATAAATAATTAATAATCAGGAATATAGATAAAAGTGAAAACAGGAGATATAGAAAAGCAGTTGCTTGAGCTGGGTTACATCAACGAACCGGTTGGGCCGGGAATTCCTTTGGTGCGGGAAATCGACCGGATGCGCAGGGAAAAAAATTGTGTCATTCTGAGCCATTATTATGTGGAGCCGGAATTGCAGGAAATTGCAGATTATGTGGGTGACAGCCTGGGGCTTTCCCGGCAGGCAGCCTCCACGGAAGCGGATATCATTGTTTTCATCGGGGTACATTTTATGGCAGAGACGGCCAAGATTTTATCTCCCGGGAAAAAGGTACTGCTCCCCGACCTGAAAGCAGGCTGTTCATTGGCCGAATCAGCCCCTGCCGATGCTTTTGCCCGCTTCAAAGCGCAGTATCCTGACCATAAGGTCATATCCTACATCAACTGTTCCGCAGAATTGAAAACCCTCAGCGATATTATTTGCACTTCTGCCAATGCCGTAAAAATTGTGGAGAGCTTTCCAAGGGAACAAGCCCTGATTTTTGCGCCTGACAAAAACCTGGGCAATTACATCAACAGCCTCACCGGCAGGAACATGGTGCTTTGGGATGGCGCCTGCATGGTCCATGAGCAGTTTTCCCGCGAAAAAATTGTGGAACTGATGGATCAACATCCGGAGGCGGAATTCATTGCCCATCCGGAATGTACCAAACCGGTGTTACTTCTTGCAAAATACATCGGATCCACCACCGCCCTTCTGAAATATGTGCAAAAAAGTCAGGCCCGGTCATTTATCGTAGCCACGGAAAGCGGCATTTTGCACCAGATGAAAAAAGCTTGTCCGGAAAAAATCTTCATCCCGGTTCCTCCGGCAGATTCCACCTGTGCTTGCAGTGACTGTTCCTACATGAAACTGAACACCTTGCAAAAGGTCTATCTGTGCATGAAGTATGAGAAACCGGAAATCGTCCTGCCGCAGGAAATCATTGACCAGGCTGCCGCTCCGATCTGGCGGATGCTGGAAGTGTCTGATTAGTCTGGTATCAGGTATCAAGACTAAAAGACAAAGGACTAAAAGATTTTAGACAAAATCTGAAATAGTGCCTTATGCGATGGTCCCTGAGCGGAGTCGAAGGGCGAAATCCGAAATCAGAGCAGGTTTTCCGCCAGCAGGTTTTGCCGGGAGATTTCGATGGCTTTCAGCAGGGTTTTGTCTACGTCCTGAATGATGGGATAGAAGCCCTCTTCTCCGAGAATATTTCTGGCGATATAGGCTTTCAGCTGTGTTTTTATGATGAAACCCGATTCATTTAATCCGGTTTTATCGGCAGGAATACCTTTCTCTGCAGCGTAACGGGTAAATTGGTCCAGAATATTTTGCTGTTCCAGATAGGCGGCAATTTCAGCTGATCCCCGGAGTTTTCCCAATGTTTTTCTGTTCAGGTCGGAATATTGGAAAGCATATTGGTAAACCAGCCCTTTCTGGTAGATGAGGTCAAAATAGTCAGATCTTCCGGAGGTATCAGCCGGAACGAAGAAATCGGGCATAATACCACCACCACCATATACTGTTCTGCCTTTCCTGGTGTGGTATTTCAGGGAATCGGCAAAATGAATACTGTCGGCTGAGCTGAATTCTCCGTGTTTCATTCTGGAAAAAAGATCCTCGAAATAGGAATCGTTCCCGTTTTTATAGGATTTCTGGATGCTCCGGCCGCTCGGGGTATAGTAACGGGCGACGGTGAGGCGGAGCGCTGAGCCATCGGCAAATGGGATTTGTTCCTGCACCAGACCTTTGCCGAAAGATCTGCGGCCGATCACAATGCCCCTGTCATTGTCCTGAATTGCCCCGGCAAAAATTTCACTGGCTGAAGCGGAAAATTCATCGATCAACAGGTAGAGTTTTTTGTTATTCCAGATGTTTTTGGCATTGGCGGAATAGGTTTTTGTCGGTTGAGCTTTCCCTTTGGTGACAAGTATAGGATCTCCATTTTCAAGAAAATCATTGACCATCCGGATAACAGCAGCCAGGTAACCCCCGGGATTTCCGCGCAGGTCGACGATGATTTTGGAAGCCCCTGCTTTATCCAGTTTCTCCATGGCATCGGTAAATTCGCGGTAGGTTTTTTCTGCAAAGCGGCTGATTTTGATGAAGCCGGTCTGCCCGTCGATCATATAAGAAACGTCGACACTGTAAATGGGTATCTCGCCACGGGTAATTTCATACTCAAACAGATTTTTAAATCCTTTCCGGTGGATACTCACATTTACTTTGGTTCCCTTTTTTCCTCTCAGCAGTTTTAATACCTTGTCATTGGTGATTTCCTTTCCGGTCACTGATGAATCATTGACCATTACAATACGGTCACCTGCAAGGATACCCAATTTGGCGGAGGGTCCGCCGGAAATCACATCAATAATCATGATGGTATCTTCCTGAATGGAAAACTGAACTCCGATTCCGGAGAAATTGCCCTGCATTTCTTCTTCTACCTCCTGCATATCACGTGCGGGAATGTAAGTGCTGTGCGGATCGAGATTTTCAAGAATGGGCGAGCACGTCGAGGCTGTTTGCTCGAAATGCCATCATCGGCGGGAAGAAGTGCGAGGTGTGGCTGCCAAGCCAAGAAAAAATAATTCTGCC
>DAIDJX010000064.1 GCA_027451165.1 Prolixibacteraceae bacterium
TATGGGCAGCAGGCGGTCAATTATTCTCGTGACATGGAGGCGTTTCCGCTGCTCAAGCGGATCATCGAGAAGATCACCCAGCTTCCTTCCTTCTACCGGTCTCCGACCGATATGGGGGTGAACCGGGCCAGTTCAGGCATCGTTGATGATGCGGTTGTCGTGGAAGCTTCCAGGCAGGAGATTATCCGCAGGCACTTCCGCTGCACGGTTGAATATGCCATGGGGCTTGCTGACCGGGATGTTCTGGACCGGGCGCATGACATCATGGACAGGACCGGTGCGAAAGCGGAAGACCGGAAAGTTGTCATACCAGCCAGAAAAGCTGCAGCTGAGGCCAAAAGTAAGGAGAAGGGAAATGATGGAATTTATTGCGGAGCTGCCATCGAACTTCCGGATGGCACCATCATTACGGGAAAAAACTCTCCGCTTATGCATGCCGCATCCAGTATGATCCTGAATGCCACCAAGTATCTGGCCGGCTTGCCCGAAACCATGTACCTGCTACCCCAGAACATCATCGATTCCGTAACCCACTTAAAAAAAGAAATTCTGGAAGGAAAAATGGTCAGTCTGGATTTGGATGAAACATTGATTGTACTGGGGATCAGCGCATTGGTAAATCCGGCTGCACAAATGGCACTGGAAAATCTCAAGAAATTAAGGGATTGTGAAGTGCACCTGACCCATATACCCACCCCCGGTGACGAAGCCGGTTTGCGCAAGTTGCAGGTCAACCTGACCTGTGACCCGGAATTCCCGGGAAAAAGCCTGTTTATCAGCAATACGTAATTTAAAAGATCAATATGAGAGTAAAATTTTATAAAAGAAACAAGTTTCGACTGTTGTTGTGGATAACATTAATGACCACACAGGCAACTGTCATGGCCCAAACCATATACCAATGGCGTGGACCCGAACGGAGCGGCATTTACCCGGAAAGCGGGCTTTTAAAAAGCTGGCCGCAAAATGGCCCGGAGCTGTTATGGTCGGCAGAGATGATCGGCAACGGTTTCGCAGCACCTGTGGTAACACCCGAAAAACTCTTCATTAACGGGGAAATGGAGGGAATGAGTTTCCTGTTTGCTTTTGACCTGAAAGGGAAACTGCTTTGGAAATCTCCCAATGGTGCGGAGTTCACCGGCAGCGGATATGCCTCTTCCTTCCCCGGAGCCCGCTCAACCCCAACGGTCATCGGAGACCTGGTATACAGCATGTCGGGTAAAGGCAGGCTGGCGTGCTTTGAAGTACTTTCCGGAAAAGAAAAATGGGCGGTCGATTTGGTCAAAGACCTGAAAGGACTTGACAGTGAATTTGGATTCGCAGAATCCCCCCTCATTGACGGAGAACTTGTTTTTTGTATGCCTGGCGGACCGGTGAACAACGTAGTAGCGCTAAACCGTTTTACGGGAAAACAAGTATGGACCTCCAAAGCTCTCGGCGACACCACTTCCTTTACTTCTCCTCAGTTGGTTGTTCTTCCCACCCGGAAGCTTCTGGTAACCCTTTCGCGGCATTACATTTTTGCCGTGGACACCAAAAACGGAGAACTGCTTTGGTCACAAAAGCTGTTGAATTACAGGTATGATGGGGAACACTGCAATACCCCTGTTTTTGCGAACGGGATGCTTTATTACAACGCTGCCGATGAAAACGGCAATGGCATGGTAAAACTGGAACTTTCCCCCGATGGAAAAAGCATCCGGGAACTTTGGAGAACCAAGGATGCTGCCAATGGATTCGGAGGTTTTGTGGTTTCCATCGGTCATGTTTTCCTGGCTAATGCCAAAAAACAACTGATTGCCCTCGAAATTGGAGGAGGTAAGGTGGTTACGACCTTACGTCCAGCCAGCGGAAGCGTGGTCATGAGTGGTAATCGTCTCTATGTATACAACGATAACGGAGACATGAAACTGATTGCTTTTGAGAACAATGCGTTTTCGGAAATCAGTAAGTTTAAGGTTAACAAAGGTTCCAAAGAGCATTTTTCACATCCGGTCATTGCCGGTGGTGTTCTTTATATTCGCCACGGGAATGCGTTAATGGCATACAAAATCAAGTAGCCATGAAAAAACCGGAAGATCAGCTGCTGGTAATTTTTGGCGCGTCGGGAGATCTGACCAGCCGGAAACTGGTTCCCGCTTTGTATTCCCTGTTCAAACGTAATGTGACTCCGGAAAAATTTGTCGTACTGGGAGTTAGTCGTTCTGAACTTTCAGATGATCAATTCCGCAGGAAACTGGGAGCAGGTGTTCAGGATTCTTTGGGCAAAGGGATCAATGAAGAGCAGATGATCAACTCCTTTTTGGAGCGGTTTTACTACCTTCCACTGGATATGGCCAATCCACAGGAGTATTACCGGCTGGTTGAGCGGATAGATGTATTGACCACCGGCTTATCTCCAGTAAAAAACATACTTTTTTACCTGTCCACTCCGCCTGTTCTCTTCGGCCCAATTGCCAGGAACATTGGATCGTGCGGATTACAGAAGGAAACAGAGGGGTTCCGGAGAATTATCGTTGAAAAACCATTCGGGTATGATTTGGAGTCGAGCCGGCAGTTAAGAAAGGAACTTCATGCTTCGTTTGAGGAGAAGCAGATTTACCGCATTGACCATTACCTGGGTAAGGAAACGGTTCAGAACCTGTTGGTTATGCGGTTTGGAAATGGGATTTTTGAACCTTTATGGAACCGGAATTATATTGACCATGTCGAGATCACTTCAGCAGAAAGCCTCGGGGTGGAAGGCAGAGGTGGATACTATGACGGCTCAGGCGCCCTGAGGGATATGGTGCAAAACCACTTGTTACAGATGGTGGGCCTTACCGCCATGGAGCCCCCGTCGTCGATGGAGGCGGATTCCCTGCGCAACGAAGTTTTTAAAGTATTTCAGTCGCTGAGGCCCATCCGGGAGGAAGATGTCTCAAAACAGGTCATTCGTGGCCAGTATGTTGCCTCACACATCCGCGGGGAATTGGTTCCCGGATACAGGGAAGAATCAGGTGTTCAACCTGAATCGAGAACAGAAACTTTTGCAGCCATCAAGTTTTATATTGACAACTGGCGTTGGGGAGGCGTTCCGTTTTACATCCGGACAGGCAAGCGGTTGCCAACCCGGGTCACAGAAGTGGTTATTCACTTCAAACCGACCCCTCACAACCTGTTCAGGAAGGAAGAAACCTGCATGACCGGCAACCAGTTGATCATCCGCATTCAGCCCGATGAAGGCATTTTGCTGAAGTTCGGGTTGAAGGAACCGGGAAGTGGTTTCCAGGTAAAAACGGTTAATATGGATTTCCACTATTCTGATCTCCGTGATGTCCATGTACCTCCGGCATATGAAAGGCTGATCCACGACGCTATGACCGGAGATTCCACCCTCTATTCCAGGGCAGATGCCGTGGAAGAATCCTGGAAATTCGTTGCGCCCATCCTGAAAGCCTGGGAAAGGGAACCTGGCCAAAAAATATATGGTTATCCGGCTGGTACCTGGGGCCCGCAACAGGCTGAAAGTCTCATCGAAAACAGTTCCGGCTGGAGATACCCCTGTAAGAACCTGGCTGACGACGGAGAATATTGTGAATTGTAAGAATCGCCCCATCCGGATTCCAATGAACCAAAAAGAAATCATCACCTTTGAGGATCACTGCAGGATGGCAGGATTTCTGGCTGATTTTGTTGCAACACAAATCAATGGTTTACCCCCATCCCAATTCCTGAATATAGCATTGTCGGGAGGCAGTACCCCAAAAACTATTTTTGAACAGATCCGGCTTCAGCATAGGGAACAAACAGACTGGCACCGCATACGTTTTTTTCAGGTCGACGAAAGATGTGTTCCGCCTGACGACCCACAAAGCAACTACCGGATGATCATGGAGAATTTGCTTGATGGACTTGATTTTCCGGATGACCAGTTTATCCGGATGAGGGGAGAGGAGGATCCACAGGAAGAGGCACAACGATATGGTCAGCTGATGAAAGAAATCCTCCCTTCAGACGGAGAATGGCCCGTATTCGACCTTATCCTCCTGGGGCTGGGAAATGATGGGCATACAGCCTCCCTTTTCCCCGGTAACGATGGCATCCTTCGGACCCTGCAATGGTGTGAAGTAGCACATCACCCTGGAAGCGGGCAAGCAAGGATCACAGTGACCCTCCCGGTAATCAACCATGCCCACCATATCCTGTTTTTGGTTACCGGCAAAGAAAAAGCAGAAATTGTATCTGATGTCATCCGCCAAAAGGAAGGCTTATCTTTACCTGCATCCCTTGTAAATCCGGCCTCAGGAAAGATTACCTGGCTTATCAGCAAAGAAGCTGCATTGTTGATAAGTTGATGAATTACTTTTTTTAAAACCCGATTATTCCTGCATCGATTTGTGCCTATTTTACACCTTTCACCTTTACGGGCATAAAAATGTTTCGTAGAGCAGTTTGGTTATAGGATAATTTTAATAAAAACAAAATGAAAAAATTATTGATAATCTGTTTGTTAACTTTCCCCTTTTTCACAGTAACCGCCCAATCACCCTTGTTGTTTAAATACCAGGCAGTAGCCAGGGATGCAGCCGGAATCATTTTATCGGGGAAAACAGTGAAGTTTCAGATATCTGTTGTTAAAAACAACGCTGCAGGTCAGGTTGTCTATTCTGAAATCCATTCCAAAACAACGAATGCCTTCGGACTGGTTGACCTTGAGATTGGCAACGGCACCCAACCATTGGGCGATTTCGGAAAGATTGACTGGGGTGTTGATAAGTATTTTTTAAAGGTAGAAATAGATCCTACAGGTGGATCTTCTTTTCAAACTGTGGGTACCACACAACTGCTGAGTGTACCCTATGCCCTTTATGCCAGGAATGTGCAGTACAACAATGATGCGGATGCTGATTCAACGAATGAACTTCAAAAAATTGTTGTCAGCAATAACGTCATTTCCCTGACCAAAGGAGGGGGTTCCTTCACTCTTCCTTCCACACTGCCAGGTGATAACTGGGGCACGCAGCTTGTGGTCAGCGATTCCACCCTCACCGGTACCGGAAGCACCGCTTCTCCGCTTCAAGTGGCCCGAAGGGGAGCTGTTACCGGCCAGGTATTGAAATGGAACGGAACCACCTGGAAACCGGCAGCCGATGAAACAGGGTCCGGAGGTACAGGGGCCAGCGGACCGGCAGGCGGTGATTTGTCGGGCACTTACCCAAATCCTTCAATTGCCACAGGTAAGGTCAATTCAGCCAAAATAGCCGATGGCAGTGTTAAAACAGCTGATTTAGCTGACAGTACAGTTACCACGGCAAAAATCTATCCTTTTGCGGTTACAACTTCCAGGATTGATACGGGAGCGGTAACCTCTGAAAAACTGGCAGCTGCAGCAATTACTCAAAGAGAGTTGGCTGACAGTGCAGTTACTTCACTAAAACTGTCCCGGATGGGCGCTTCTACCGGCCAGATCTTAAAATGGAACGGGAGCGCCTGGACCCCTTCCAATGAAACAACCGGAGCAGCCGGATTAACACTTCCCTTTGCTGGTACAGTGAGTACCCCCAATGCAGGGTTCAGTGTAACCAACTCAGCCGCAATTGACCATTCTGTAGCACTCTTCGGATATGCCACCTCTCCTACCAAACTTACTTATGGGGTAAAAGGCACCTCTGCTTCTGTGAACGGCAGCGGGGTAATTGGGGAAGTCAGCGCTAACGAAGGACTCACCACCGGGGTATATGGCATCACTTCATCGCCTTCCGGAAGAGGAGTTGTCGGATTTGCTCAGGCTGCATCGGGAAGCTCTTCCGGCGTCGTGGGAATTAACAATTCAGCCGATGGACAAGCTGTTTGGGGAAGATCAGAGGCTGCAACAGGTTCAGGATATGGAGTAGTGGGAAGTTCTCTTTCCCCTGCAGGTTATGGTGTTTTCGGCGCTGCCAACAGTACTGCCGGAGCAAATTTCGGCTTATTTGGCCTTTCAAAATCAGTCAGTGGCACCGGGGTTTATGGTTCAGCTGAAAGTGGTTCCGGCATAACTTATGGTGTTCGCGGCAATGTGGAATCTACCTCTGGCTATTCCGGTTACTTCACCGGGGGACGCTTTTATGTCAGCAACAATGTAGGCCTTGGCGTTGATAATCCCGCAGTTAAACTGGAAGTCAACGGACAGGTTAAAATCCTGGGAGGCAACCCCGGACTTGGCAAGATTCTGGCTTCTGATGCCAATGGCCTGGCCAGCTGGGTAGATCCCTTCAGTAGTATGTCACTCCCATTTACCGGTATCCAGTCCTCTGATAGTTCCCTCTTTAAAATCGAGAATACCTCAACCTCCACCTACAATTCGACAGGCATCTACGGACTTTCCGCCTCTTCGACAGGTACGGCAATTCATGGGAAAAATTATGCAGCCACCGGTTTAACCAAAGGGGTTTTAGGGGAAGTAACTTCCCCTGATGGCTTTTCCGGCTATTTTACCGGCGGCAGGTTTTATGTGAACGGTAATGTCGGAATTGGGACCAAAGCGCCAGCCCACAAACTACATGTGGTGGGCGACCAGATCAGGCTTTCCAACCCTTCGGGATCATACATTGCAATGCGATCGGACGATAATTCCGGATTTGTGAACATGTATTATTCCTGCGCCAATATGGTCATACAGGGAAGTTCAGCTGGAGAAAATGTTCTTTTCCACCCGGCGGTACAAAGCAAAGTCGGTATTCGCACCTGGACCCCCATTTACGATCTGGATGTCAACGGTGACATCCGTGCCACAGGCAGTGTGTTTTATGGTGGCGTTTCCGGCAGCAACTCAGCTACACCTTACACCAAACCGGATTATGTTTTTAAAGAGACCTACGACTTCATTCCGGTTGAAAAAGTGGAAGAGTTCCTCCTGCGTGAAAAACATTTGCCCTGGGTAACATCTGCGGATCAGGAAAAAAAGGAAAACGGGGAAACCACCAACATGACCCGCATGGCCTTCCAAACCCTCGAATCTGTCGAGAATCTTCAGTTGCAAATCATCGACCAGCAGAAAATCATCCAGGCTCTGAAGACTCAAAATGAACAATTAATGCGGGAAAACCACGCCCTCAAACAAATGGACGAAGAAATCATGACCCGCCTCCACAAACTCGAAAACAAAAAGTAAAGACACCGCACGGAATGTCTTTACAGAGACGCCGCATGCGGCGTCTCTACTTGGCAACGATTTTGATTAGTTTGCCCGCCGGTACCTGGCTGGTCAGTTCCATATTGTTCAGCAGGGCATATTCCTTGTATTTGTCCGCAGGTACGCCGTACGATTTGAAAACATCAGACAGGACAGCTGTCTTGGTTACTTTCTTAATCCTCAGATAATCAGGTTTAACCACCAGTTTCGCAGGATTGGTAACCTGAGCGAAAGAGTTCATGGTATTTTTCATGAGGGGGAAATAGGTATTGAAATTGGCTTGTGCCGTTACCCCATGAAATACGAAGTAATTTTTATTGAATTCAATAAAATAGGAAAGAATCTGAATGGTAGATTGTGCACCTGTAGACTGATCCTGGTTCACCTTAGTCGACACAGCAGCAATGGCCGGTAATCCGTTGACTTTGATGGCCTGTTTTTCCATAACTGTAACTCCCAGTCCGGCGAGTGTACTGTCGGCAGCAGCCTGCAGGGTATTCCCCATGGCAAAGGTGAAAGCTACCATGGCATTGCCATCCTTGGGCGCCATTTGTACCTGGATCGGGGAATTCTGAAACTGCCAGCCATCAGGATAAGTGAACTGGAATTTCATCTCTGGGTGATAGAATGTGGTGCCTTCAACATAGCCCTGACGTGGATCTTCCCCGTAAATGATGCCATCCACCATCTTCAGGTAATTGTCGGCATTGACTTTCCAATCCGGATAACTGAGCTTCTGTTGCCATTCCGTAGCGGTTGCATTTACAGAATTGTAGCGGTCACCCGGATCGGGGTGTGTCGACAGGAAAGTTGGCACACCACCACTTTCTTCAGCCATCGACATCTTGTTCAGCACCTGGAAAAAATCAGCCATCTTGTGCGCATCATAACTCACTTTGGAGGAATACTCCACGCCCAGCCGGTCAGCCTCACGCTCATTGTCCCGGCTGAATTTCAGGAAAAGCAATTGCATTCCCTGAAAAGCTTGCTCCGCGATGGAAGCAAATTTCTGGGAAGCAATCATCCCCCCGATAAGCAGCACCTGGCCGATGGTTTGTTTGGTCTGCTGACTGGCCGTATGCCTTGCCGTGATGTGTCCCATTTCATGTCCAATCACGCCAATCAGTTCAGCTTCATTATTCAATTGTGCTAAAATACCCCTTGTCAGGTAAATATAGCCACCCGGTACAGCAAAAGCATTGATTACAGGTGTATCCAGAATTTTAAAATGATATTGCAGTTTTGGCCGGTGGGAAATCAAACCCATCTGGTTGCCAATACCCTGGATGAAAGCATCCAGTTCAGCATCCTGGTAAGTACCAAAGGTAGCTGTCACTGAAGGATCATACTGCGCGCCCAGCGCAATTTCCTGTGATTCTGACATCAACATCAGCTGTTTCTTACCAGTGACCGGGTTAACCGCACAGGATGGAATTAACAACATGGCAGTAAATAACAGCGCCAGTTTAATTGGAATTAAGTTCTTTTTCATCTCTTTCTTTATATAAGATCAATCGTTTTACGGGCCATTTATGCTGTCAAATATCGGAAAAATCTGAAATATTTCAAACCAGACTATTCAGGTTAAATTTTCAAAAAGGGTTCTCAACGGAATAAGGCGAAGGTTCCATCGAAAATGGAGGCTGTTTGACCGAAATTTTTTGCAAACCCACAAATGACCGCATACCTTAGTCTGAAAATTAATGAAAAGAAGATGAGACCAAAAAAAATTCTGCCATTAGCTTTAACCTTTCTGCTGGTTGCCGGATGTACCGATTTTGTGATGATCTGTTCCCTTCAACCGTTTTTTCTGGAAAAAAATGTCATCCTGGTTCCCGGCGTGGAAGGAATCTGGTCATCCAGAGCGGTTTTCCCGGTTGTGACTACCGGTGACAATGAAAAAACGGATGTCTGGTTCCGGGCAGATACAGCCTGCAACTGGGAAATTGAAAGGGTGATCGTCCGGACCACCCAGAAAACCGCCAAAGGTAATGATACCACAGTGGTTAATCCGATGAATTACTACGAAGTCCGGCTTGCCGGTAACACTCCTGATACTTCCCGGTATGTGTTCAGGATGGTGTTGTTCAGTATCCGGGATAACCTTTATGCTGACTTCTCTCCTTCCGGAAATCCATCGTTTACGGAAAGCAGGCTTACCAAAGAAAACTACTTTCCCGTACACACCCTGGCCAGGGTCAAAGTAGATGGAGGCAGTATGAACCTGTCATGGCTGGGCGCAGATTATATGAAGGAAATGATTGAAAATAAACGGGTACGCGTGAATTACAAATGGATCGAAAGTTCCAAAAGGCTGTTGCTGACCGGCACTTCGGAACAATTAACCGCAATGATCGAGAGATATGCCGGAGAAAAGAGGTTCATTGACTGGGAGGATCAGTTGGCCATGTTACACCTAAACCGCAAAAACAACTTATTGCCATGAAAAAGTTATCTTATCGAAAATACTGGTTTCCAGACCTGCAGCTTGTTTTTTGGCTTCTGTCCGTCAATTTCTGGTGCCTGGTTTTCAATCCCGGGGTGGAATCTTCAGGGATCATCAACGGACTGAATGAGTACTGGCCTCTCCTGCTGCTGGTCAACACTGTCTTTCTCCTTTACCTGCTGCTTCCTTTTGTATGGCTGCTTAAAAACGCCGGAAAATGGCTGAAGATAAGCGCCACTTCATTGTTTTTGCTGCCTTTGCTTTGGCTCCTTCTCCGACGGATTTTACCAGTACAGGAAAACGAAGACATTGCACTCTTCAAAGACCTCTTTACTTTTAACTTCCTCTATGTCATCATTTTTCACCTGACACTCTTCACTTCCGTAACGGTGAACCTGAAACTGCTGATTCCCAGGTTTCTGGCCGGCAGCAGGTTTGGACTGTTCCTTGTTTGGCTGGTTGTATTAACCGGTGTTACAGGCATTTTGAATGTGGTGTTATTTGATTACCTTATCGATAAGCTTTTCCCGTCGCTTTATTTCATCTCTTATTTCAATATTCCGGAAGTCATCTTCATTGCGGCAGTTTATCTGATCTTTACCACCCTGGCTTATCTGGTCTGGCAATATGCCATTTTGCTGATCTCCAACAGGGAAAAGATACAAAACGAGCTTTCCGCACTGAAAGCCCAGGTTAATCCCCATTTTTTGTTCAATAACCTGAACACAATTTATTCACTGACTGCCACAGAGCCTGAACGTTCCAAATCCGTTATCCTGAAACTGTCCGATTTCCTCAGGTATGTCCTGTATGACACCAGCGCTGATTCCATTCCCCTCGAAAAGGAGGCTGAAATCATCAAAACGTATGTGGAACTTCAAAAAGAACGGATCGATCCGACTCTCACCGAAGTAAGCTTCTCAGCAGAAGGAGATTTCGGAAATACCATGATCACGCCTTTACTGCTTCTTCCTCTCACCGAGAACTGTTTTAAACATGGAGTAGGGATACAGCCGGGCAGCATCAGGATTGCGCTTCAATTTCAGGATAATTTACTGATATTCAAGACTGAAAATCCGATAGTGTCGAGAAAGGAACCTGATCAGTCAACAGGAGGCGGGATCGGAATTAAGAATGTTCAAAAAAGACTAAATTTGTTATATCCCAACCGGCATTCCCTGCGGTTTGAAGAGAAGGAAAAGGTTTACCACATGGAACTAAAGGTTGAACTGACCTAAGATCTGAAAGATGAATTGTATCGTGGTTGAAGATGAACCAGCGGCTCAGATGATCCTGACGGGATACATTGACCGGTGCCCCGGACTGACCTGCAGCGGTGTATTTCCTCATGCATTTTCAGCCCAGGAGTATCTGGATGGACATACCACCGACCTTATGTTCCTGGATATCAACCTTCCGGAGATGTCGGGGATCAGTTTCCTCCGCTCGCTCGTTCATCCACCCCTGGTGATTTTCACGACTGCCTACCAGCAATACGCCATTGATGGCTTCGACCTTGAAATTATTGATTTTCTGCTGAAACCATTTTCATATGAGCGGTTTTCAAAAGCAGTCAATAAAGCGAAAGAAACCTACAACCTGAAATCAGCTTCTTCGGCACCATGGAGAATTACTGTTAAAGCCGACAAAAAAATCTATCAGCTCAACCCGAACGAACTCCTGTTTATTGAATCGTGTGGAGATTATGTTATTTTTCAGTTTCCCGATAAACGACTTACAGTGCACGGCACCCTCAAGGAATGGGAGGAAAAGCTGAACCATCCGGATTTCATGAGGGTTCACCGGACAATCATCGTGAACCTTCTGAAAATTGACCACATTGATGGAAATACGATCGTCACCGGCCGTCATAAATTACCGGTGGCAGATAGTTCCAGGGCAATACTGCTGGAAAAAATGACTGGTCAGAACTAAACCTGAAATTCAGTTTTTGCTGCTTCCATGACTTTTTCTGAAATCCTCTTCGTTGTCAATTTCAGGTGATTCTTTCAGTGCTTGCCAGTTAAACTCCCGGTCATAGGGATCAAAGGCCTTTTGCGGATCGAAAATCCGGATATCCTCACTATCCGCCTTATAGGGCGTGAAATCAGGCTTATCGGTGAAAAAATCCTGCAAAAGTGTTGAGGTCGCATCGAACTGGTTCAATGGTGGTACGTCACACAGGGTATAGATCGTTTTCAGGATGGCTCCGAAATTGGCATGGGTGTGTGAAACATAACCCCTTTTCACCCACGGACTGATCAACATGAGCAGGGAACGGTGGGCATCGGTGTGGTCCAATCCGTCCTGGGCATCATCTTCCGTGACAATGATCAGCATTTCAGGCCACCATTTGGAATGGCTCAGCGTTTCGATCACCCTTCCGAGTGCCAGGTCGTTGTCGGCCATATAGGATTCTTTACAGGGATAGCCGTCGCCCGGGCGTTCCCCGGCGCCATGGTCGTTGGGCAGCATCATGGTGATCACCTGCGGGAATTCCTCTTTCCCGGAGAGCCATTTGTCCCTGAACTCTTCTTCAAACATGTCCACCCTGAACTGATCAGGCACGCTGGTATTGTAGGTGGCAAACTTTCTGGAAGTGCGGTCGTACAACGCTTTGGGCATAGGGAACATCACGCCCATTTTGACGCCGGTCAGGGCATGCCATTGCTCTTCGGCCGCCCCGGAAAACTCGAAGCCCAGACCAAAATTGAAAAAGCTGACACCGTTTCGTGCCAGGTGCTCCCACATCCCGCCGGCTTCATTATAGTCTTCGGGGTACACAGCTCCGGAAGAGCCGGCCACGTATTTGCGTCCCGGTGCAGTGCTGAACAGGTCGCGGGTCAGTTTCACCGAGCTGTTCAGTTCCACCCATTCGTTGGGATAAGTGCCCACCATCCAACGGTGGCCATGTACGGAAGCATCAGAGTCGCAGTAAAAATTGTCGCTGATGGCAAAAGCCCTGGCCAGTTTCTGGTGGTTGGGCATGACATTCACGTTGGGAACCACCAGCGTCTTATCGCGGTTGGAAACCGTGATGCCAATCCCATAGCGGGCCAGGGAAGGTTCTCCCCTGCCCTTTTCATACTGTCCGAACACCTCATCGTAGGTACGGTTCTCCTTGGTGATGTATACAATATGCTTTATCGGGCTTTTCCGGATTCCGGGAGCGGGTGGCAAAGGATTAGCCCCGTCATCCTTCACCTTTACCTTCCGGAAGGTATTGTCCATTACCTGTTTGGTTGTCTCTTTCAGTCTGGTCTTTGAAAGGTCAATCCGTTCAAAAGTTCCGTTCATAATGTCACCCACATAGGTACCGGCAGCTCCTTTCACAAAATTGGGTCCCCCGTTGGGACCGGAACCCAAACCCCTGGCGGTGACCACATACAATGTCCTGTCATCGGGTGAAACCTCCACTTTGGTCGGGTACCAGCCAGTTGGGATATATCCTGTTACTTTTGATTTTTCCGTGTCCACCACAGCAACGGCATTCAATCCGCTCAGCGCCACATACAACCTTTTCTGGTCATGGCTCAGGGCAATCCCAAAGGGCACCATCCCCCTGAGTCCATCCAGAAATCCCTTCATTCCCAGGGATATGTGGGAAAGTACCTTCCCTGACACAGGATCCAGCACCGACACATTATCGTTGGTGGCGTTGGTCACAAAGACCTTGTCTTTACCCGCTGCGATGGAATTGGGACTGGCGCCTCCTTCCACTTCAAGCCCTTCCACCATCTCTCCCATGCGGTAGCCGGTCTTTTCCTTCGCGATGACTGTTCTGTTTTGCAGGTCAATGGTCCAAACAGAAACAGCTTCCGGCACCTGTGCACTGCCCAGGCCCTGCACCAGCCGACCGTTCACCTCCGTCCCCTTGTCCGCTTCTTGAGAGGGAAAGCCATAGGGAGGAAAGTCGAGCCCGGCTTCTTCCAGATTATCCTTATTCAGTCCGGGCGCCAGAGGATAATCGAAAATACCAGTATTGGCCACATAAGCCCGGTTGCCGTCAGGGGAAATAGCGATGCCCAGCGGAAACCTGC
>DAIDJX010000065.1 GCA_027451165.1 Prolixibacteraceae bacterium
ACAATCAAATGTTATTAGTTTAAATTATTGATATTTAGTCACTTGCTTCATAGTGTAAACATTAATTATATTTATTGAAAAAGGTTAGAGAGTTGGGGGTATAATTCAACTTGTACCCTTCGCTATGGCAAAAACAGGCACTTATTCTTTCTTCTTGTTTCTTTCAAATTTTGCTTTGGCAACTATTCAGAATAATAATATTTCTGGCTGCTTAACCAGTAAAGTTCTGAAACTTCAATCACGGATAAATAAAGCTTTCAATTAGGTTTTTCTCACCAATAGTTTCCTTTTCCCCTCAAACAGTTCAAATTTCTGGAAACTGCATTCAAGGGCACCGTTGAATAATTTGATTTTCGAAGAAGGTTTCAGTCCGATTTTATGGAAATGCTCAGCAGAGGAAGAGAGGATCCACGCGGTATTTCCCATAAAATGGTGTTTCAGTTTTTCCCCGATTTTCTCATACAAAACCCCGCTTGTATCCAGGTGGATTCTTTCCCCATAGGGCGGATTCATCATCAGCAGGGCTCCCTCCAATTTCAATTCAGTTTTGGAGAAATCGCCCGGCAGGAAAGTGATCAGGTTGAAAACACGGGCATTCCGGGCATTCGTTTTCGAAGTGAGCACACTGGAGGCATTGATGTCACCGGCATAAATATGAAAATTAAACTCAGCAGGTTCGGCTTCCTCCCGGATGGTATCAAACAAATCCCTGTCAAAATCCTTCCAGGACATAAATGCGTACCCTTTCCTGAATTTCCCGGGAGGAATATTCCTCGCAATCAGTCCGGCTTCAATGGGCAAAGTTCCTGAACCGCACATGGGATCGTAAAAATCTGAATCTCCCTTCCAACCGGCCAACATAAGCATACCTGCCGCCAGCACTTCATTCAGGGGTGCTTCCCCCTGCGACTGCCGGTACCCTCTTTTGTGCAGCGATTCACCTGAACTGTCGATGGAAATAGTGCAATTGTTCCCGGCAATATGAATGTGGAAAATAATGTCAGGATCGGCAGTGTCGACGCTGGGGCGGCTCCCTGTGCGCTGGCGGAAACGGTCAGCGATGGCATCCTTCAGTTTGAGGGAGGCAAACATGGAGTTTTTAAACAATTCCGACTGTAGGACCGTGCTTTGGATGACAAAAGAGTCATTCAGGTTCATGAAAAGTTCCCACCTGATTTTCATGCATTTGACATAAAAATCATCCATGTTACTGAATTTGAAGGTGTCAATCTGCTTGAAGATCCGGAGGGCTGTTCTCAACCGGTAGTTGGCCCTGTAAATCATGGCGGTATCGCCTGAAAAATGCACGGCACGCAATCCTTTAACAATATCGCTGCCTCCGATTTCCTGAATCTCCCTGGCAAGCACCTCTTCCAGTCCTTCCAGTGTTTTTACGGTCAATTGAAATGTTTCCAATGAAATAAGATTTTGGTCTGATTAAATTCCTGCACCATCGGTGAAGGTGAGTCCTTTTGATTTTCCCTGTACTATTTTGGAATTGGCAGGAACATCTCTGGTGATCCATACATTTCCGCCGATCACAGAATTCCGGCCTATGGTAATCCTGCCCAATATGGTCGCTCCTGAATAGATGACAACATTGTCCTCGACCACCGGATGCCTGGGAATTCCCTTCACCGGGTTCCCTTGTTCATCCAGTTCAAAGCTTCTGGCTCCCAGGGTTACGCCCTGATAAATTTTCACATGATTTCCGATAATGCAGGTGGAACCGATGACTACCCCGGTACCGTGGTCAATGGCAAAACACTCGCCGATCCTGGCTTCCGGGTGAATGTCAATCCCCGTTTCACTGTGTGCCATTTCCGCAATATACCTTGGGATCAGTGGAACACCCAGTTCCACCATCCTGTGGGCAATCCGGTAATTGGTGATGGCTTTAATGGCCGGATAGCAGAAAATGATTTCCCCGTAACTTTTGGCTGCCGGGTCGCCCAGGAAAAGTGCCTTAACATCGTTCCCCAGTTTCCTCCTGATTTCCGGTAAGGAGGCGATGAACATAAGCGTATGCTGCTCGGCAAGATTTTCAGATTCTTTTTTTCCCGGCGCTTCATTTTCATCGGCTTCAAAACAGATTCCGGCAAGAATTTCCCCGCGGAGCAAGGTGAAAAGTTCATCCATATAGACCCCCAGGTAGTGGCCAACCAAAGGATACTCCAATGGAGTATGCCCAAAATAGCCTGGGAAAATGATCTCCCGGACCAATTCAATGATTTTCCGGAGGTTCTTCATAGAGGGCAGCAAATGCCCCGGCCCAAGCGGATGCGCCAGTTTATTGTATGATTCAGGCTGTATCAATTCCTGAATGACTTTTCCGATCTGCTCCGGATAGTTGTAATCCTCTTTCATTGCCATTTGATGCTGTTGAGGGTCATTTACCTGCTCCTCTATGCCATTTCCTCTCCTGAATTCCTGAGCTACAAAGTTGGAAAAATATCCGGAATCCAGCAATTTATCTGAGAAAATTCACAAGATGCCTGACTGCATTTTCCTGCCGTTCCTGGCCGGTTCCGGAAATAACATGGTATTTAAAACCGTACTCCAAAATGCAGGAAAGGTAACGGTTATAAAGCATTACTCTGTTTTCACCCCCATTTTCACGAAGCGGATCAGGAATCCAGGGGATATCGTTCGCACAAAGCAGGTACAGGTCAACCGGCGCCTCCCGGATGGCCTGGTCTATCCAGGCTGGCATATGGCCATAAACCACCTCAAACCATACTCTGGTGATAATCAGCCAGGTATCAAAAAATACGACCGGGGTATCCAGCTCAATAGCCTGTTTCATTTGCGAAAACTGCACTGCCGCAATTTCTTCCACATCCTGGTACGTATAGCCGTGACCTTTGTTTTCCAGGTATTCCCGTGCATATTCCGGGAAATAGCTGCCGTGAAAGTGTTGGCTTAGCGCCTGGCTTAGCGCAGATTTACCGGTTGATTCTGCACCCGTTATGACCACAATGATGGGTCTGTTTCCCCTGCTGTTCATACTTTTACCTCTCTGCTGCTTTTCCATTGAAAGTACCCGTAAATTGCCAGCGCTTCATAGACAGCAAATAAGACTACTGTAGCCCAAAGGTTTTGGCTTGCATACAAACCTATGCACAGGAGATCAGTAACAATCCATACCAGCCAGTTCTCCAGTACTTTTCTGGCTAACAGCCAGGTGGCGGCAATACTGAGCGCAGTGGTCAGGGCATCCATAAAAGGGACCGGAGAATCAGTTTTATTGGTCAGCAGAAAATAAAGCAGGATAAATGAGCCCGCAGCAAGCAGTATCCCGTAAACTGCGACCGGCCTGTTTATGCGGGTCACAGGTAATTCTCCGGCACTGGTTTTGGATTTGCCACTGACCCAATATATCCACCCATAAATGCTTATGGCAACATAGTACAGTTGTAAACCCATACCGGCATAAAACCGCGTTGTGTAAAACACCCATGCATAAACTACGGAAGTTGCAATCCCGAAAGGCCATGTCAGCACTTTCTGCCTGACTGATAGCGTGATATAAATCAAACCCAGGATAGTCCCTGCCAGTTCTGCATAATGACCGGTCAGCCAGTTGGAAATTTCGTCGGTCATACCAGCTTTTTTTTACCTGCTGACCAGCGTTTGAGCGTATTGTTTCTGATTGTTAATCAGTTCAAGCGCCTTCTTTATAGTGGTATCGTCCTGGTTAACCACCTGATAGAAATATTTATTGGCATATAAATTACTTGCCAGATAGGCCTTAAACTCCTTTTTCAGCAGGTTAGCCGTGAATTTCAGGCTTTCGTTGTCTCTGGGAATTTCGGCTTTTTCTCCTTTTAATACCAGTGTTTCGATTATGTCATCGCTGACCTTAAACCCTTCGGCGTACTTCTCAAAAACAGGGAACTGGCGGAGCAGTTTTGCCCTGTTCTGGTCAATGTACTCCAGAACATAGTTGTAAAGGACATTGCTTCTCTGCAGTTTGTTGTAATACCGGTACAGGGAGGAGGTATCCAGGGGAACGAATATATCGGGCATAACACCTCCGCCTCCATAAACCGTACGGCCTGAATGGAGCGTTTTGTATTTCAGGGAATCTGCAAAGGAAACGCTGTCGGCGCTGAAAAGTTCCCCGTTGTCCATCCGTTTCTGGTAATCGGAACGGTAATCTTCCACCCCATTGTTATAAGGCCGTTGTATGCACCTTCCGCTGGGGGTATAATAATGGGCAGTGGTTAGCCTCACCTGTGATCCGTCGTTCAGGAAAAATGGATTCTGCACCAGGCCCTTTCCATAGGAACGGCGGCCAATTATTATACCGCGGTCCCAGTCCTGGACGGCCCCGGAGACAATCTCACTGGCAGATGCTGTTCCTTCATTGATCAGAACCACCAGCCGGCCTGTTTCAAAAAGCCCGTTACCGGTCGATTTATATTCTCTTTTTGGACTGTTGGTTCCTTCGGTGTAAACGATGAGCCTGTTGGCCGGTAAAAAATCCTCCGCCAGGTCAGTGGCAGCCTTCAGATAGCCGCCCCCGTTGTTTCGGAGGTCAAGTACAAGGTTTTTCAGATTTTTAGCTTTCAACTCATCCAGCGCTGTTTTGAACTCATCGCTGGTGGTCGCAGAAAAACGGCTCAGCTTGATGTAACCTGTTTCCTTGTCCAGCATGTAAGACGCATCAAGGCTGTACAACGGTATTTTATCCCGGATAATGCTGAATTCAATCAGTTCTTTAACCTTGCTCCTCTGGATTTTAAGTTTGACAATGGTGCCTTTGGGACCACGGAGTTTGGAAAACACATCGTTGTTGGTCAGACCGATTCCTGCCACATTTTTGCCGTCGATGACCAGAATCCGGTCTCCGGGTAAAATGCCGTTTTTTTCTGAAGGACCTCCGGGTACCACAGTGGTTATCAGCAGGGTATCCCTGAAAATATTAAAGGTAACCCCAATTCCTTCAAAATTGCCTACCAGGGGTTCATTCATTTTTTCCACATCAGCTTTGGAGATATAAACTGAATGAGGATCCAGATCCTGAAGCATGGAAACAATAGCTTTTTCTGTCAATTTGTTGATATTGGCCGTATCCACATAATAGGTGTCGATCAGCCGCAACAGCCTGCCAAACTTTTCCGTATTCAGGGGTACTTCCTGGGCAAAGGCTGTCGGAGATCCGGTTATGGCCATGCATCCAAGGAGCAAGAGCAACAAAAAATTATTCAATTTCATAGCTTTTTTTTATACTGAAAAATGATGAACTGCAAATTACGGGCCGGATTATTCCCACTCAATGGTGGCCGGTGGTTTTGAGCTCACATCGTATACTACCCGGTTGATTCCTTTTACTTTATTGATGATTTCATTAGATATTTTAGCCAGAAAATCATAGGGAAGATGGGCCCAGTCGGCAGTCATGGCATCGGTGGAAGTAACTGCCCTGAGTACTACACAGTTCTCATACGTCCGTTCATCACCCATCACCCCGACTGACTGTACCGGCAGTAAAATTACGCCAGCCTGCCATATATGATCATACAATCCCCAATCTTTTAGTCCCTGGATAAAAAGGGCGTCAGCTTCCTGCAAAAGGGCAACTTTTTCCGGGGTGACATCTCCAAGTATCCGGATGGCAAGTCCCGGACCGGGGAATGGATGCCGACCGATCAGTTCCTCCTTTAACCCAAGCGCTTTTCCCACTCTCCGTACTTCGTCCTTGAAAAGTGACCGGAGTGGTTCGACGATTTTCAGGTTCATCCTTTCCGGCAAACCACCTACGTTGTGGTGGGATTTGATGGTTGCAGACGGCCCGTTCACCGATACCGATTCGATGACGTCGGGGTAAATAGTCCCCTGGGCCAGCCATTTCACATCCTTGATTTTATGTGCTTCAGCATCAAAAACCTCAATAAAATCGCGGCCAATGATCTTCCTTTTCTGTTCAGGGTCATTGATCCCTTTAAGATCATGCCAAAATTTCTCGCGTGCATCGACACCGATGACATTCAAACCCATGTCTTCATAGGAAGAAAGCACCTGTCTGAACTCATCTTTGCGCAACAGCCCATGATCCACAAAAATGCAGGTCAGTTGTTTCCCAATGGCCCTGTGCAACAAAAGCCCTGCTACTGAAGAATCAACGCCCCCGGAAAGGCCAAGTACCACCTTGTCGTTTCCTATTTGCTCATTCAGCAGATGAACGGTTGTTTCAATGAAGGAATCAGGCGTCCAGTCCTGGCTGCAGGCACAAATAGATAAAAAGTTGGAGAGGATCTGCAAGCCGTGGGTGGTGTGGTACACTTCAGGATGAAACTGGATCCCCCAGGTATTTTCTCCTTCAATTTTGAAAGCAGCATATTCCACATCCTCTGTGGAAGCGATGACCCTGAAATCGTGCGGGAGCCTGACAATACTATCCCCATGTGACATCCACACCTGGGAATGCCGTGGAATCTGGTTAAAAAGCGAATTCCCGGCATCAATAAATCCCAGTTTGGCCCTGCCATATTCGCGGGAGTCGGAAGAGGCCACTTCCCCGCCGTAAAAATGGGAGAGATACTGCGCTCCGTAACAAATGCCCAGCACCGGCACTTTCCCCTTGATTTGGGTCAGATCGGGGTGAGGGGCATCATTATCTCTTACAGAATATGGACTTCCCGAAAGGATAACGCCTTTGACCGATTCATCGGGCTCCGGAAAATGGTTGTATGGGTGGATTTCACAATAGACATTAAGTTCCCGGATCCTTCTGCCGATCAACTGAGTGTACTGGGACCCGAAATCGAGGATGATTATTTTTTCCTGCATTTCTCTTACTGAATTCTGAGGCGCAAATATAGGCGAACATGGCTGAAATTCAAAATATTTCCAGAAGGTACGTAAACATTAAGACCGGTATATTTGGCTTCCGGAAAATCGCTCACTGTTTGCAAGTTTTATTACTTTTGTCCATTCATTCAATAGCAAAAGGTGAATCGTAAAAATCTTCTTTCTTTGCGGATAATCATCGCTTTAGGGTTATGGTTTGCCGCATCTTTGGTGTGTGCCCAGGAAAAGCCAGCCGGGGAAAAAATCACGGAGAACGGTAGACATTTTATCCTTTATAAGGTTCAGCCTGGTGAAACTTTATATTCCATTGGCAAGCGTTACCATGTGGATTTGCAGGAATTGACTGCTGAAAATCCCGGACTGGAAAAAGGTCTGAAATCAGGATCGACCATCAGAATTCCGGTGGAAGGAAAAACAGAGAGAAAAATTGGTCAGGAGACAGACCAGAAACCCGGACGCCTGATCCAGCACAAGGTTCAAAAAAAGGAAACCCTGTACAGCATTTCCAGAAAGTATGGCATTACCATAGAGGAATTGACCGCTGCCAATCCTGGAAAAACAAAATTGAAAAAAGGTGATGTTCTCCGGATTCCGCATACAACGGCACCTCAAAATGAGAAGTCAGCCGGAACACCCGTCAAAGAAACAGCGAAAGGGGCTGTTATTCTTCATACGGTCAGGGAAGGGGAGACCTTGTATGCCCTTTCCCGTAAATATGAGGTTTCGGTTGAGGATATAGTAAAAGCCAATCCCATCCTGGAAACCAGAGTCCCTCATGCCGGTGATACCCTGCGTATTACGGGAAGTACACAGCGGGCTGACCAACCTGAGCCTGACAGGAAAAATAGTGAAACCGTTGTGAAAACCGGTGATTGTGATCTTTTGCCAGCTTCAGTCAGGGAGAAAAAAAGGATTAAAGTAGCCCTGATGATTCCCCTTATGCTGACCGAAAATAAATTGCTGAACCATGACCTGTGGGGAAGTTCAGGAGATTACGACGGAAGTGGTCAGTCTATTACTTCAGATACCTTAAGAAATAATATCAAACTGGCCAGCCAAATGCAGTTTCAGGGGAACAGTGAGAACTTCCTCCATTTTTATGAAGGAGCGCTGCTGGCGGTTGATTCCCTGGAGCAGACAGGCATAAAAGTGGACCTTGAAGTTTGGGATACTGAGCAAAAATCATCCAAAGTGAAAAATTTTGTTTCTTCCGGTGTACTCAGCAATGCCGATTTGATCATTGGTCCTGTCTATCCCGCGGAACAAAAGGAAATTTCTGATTTTGCAGCCAAACACAAGATACCGGTCATTTCTCCCCTTTCTCCTTCAGATGAATATACCAAAGACAATCCATATTTTTTCCAGATCAATCCTTCCAGAGAATACACGGCTGCCAAAACCAGAGAATACATCGCCAATTCCTATAAAAACGGCAACATCGTGGTGCTTCAAACCAGTAATTCCGGAAATGAAGCTGAAAATGAAACTTCCGCCCTCAGAAAAGCCATCGAAAAGGAAGGAGGAAAGGGTAATGGTTCCATCAGAATCTGCAATTTCAGAAAGGATGGATTTGCCAGCCTGAAAAATATGATGGTGAAGGATAAGAAAAATGTGCTGGTAATGCCAACGGTTAATGAGGCAGAGGTGAGTGTGGTCGTTTCCAATATCAAGAACCTGAACAACGAATTCGATATAGTTGTAATTGGCAACAACCGGTTCCCCCAGTTCGAAAGCATTGATCCTGAGCACTACCACAACGCCAACCTTGAATTTTTAACACCTTACTGGCCCGACATGGAACAAGAGGTCACCCGGTCGTTTATCCATAATTTCAGGGTATTTTACCGCACCGATCCCAATCAGTACAGTATTCAGGGCTATGATGTCACGTTTTTCTTTGTGAAAGCGATAAGTGATTACGGCGCTGATTTCGGCAAGTGCCTTACCAGGGAAAAGATCAGCCTGGTGCAGGGGACTTACCGTTTTCACCAGCCTGAAGCGGGTGGAGGATATGTCAACCGTGGACTAAGTGTTGTTCAATATCTGCCTTCGTTTGAGATAGACCGGAAAATGGTCATTGCGGATTAACCAGCAGCATCCATTCAAATTCCCATTTCGGCAAATGATTTTTTAATCCTGCCAATGGCATCTGCCATTTGCGCTTCATTGATGACCAAAGGGGGCGTAAACCGGATGATGTGCTCATGGGTCGGTTTGGCAATGATCCCGTTTTCTTTCATCTTCAGGCAAATGTCCCATGCCGATTTGGGAAAATCAGACCGGATAGCCACCGCATTCAGTAATCCCTTACCTCTGACAATCTCAATCAGTTCCGAAGGAATGGCTTTGATTTCATTTCTGAAAATGGCGCCCATTTTAGCAGCGTTTTCAGCCAGTTGCTCATCTTTAATTACCTGCAGGGAAGCAATGGCAACAGCCGCTGCCACGGGATTTCCGCCATAGGTGCTGCCATGTTCGCCCGGTTTGATGGTCAGCATGATATCGTCATTGGCCAGCACGCAGGAAACAGGATAGGTGCCTCCTGA
Source organism: Prolixibacteraceae bacterium (assembly GCA_027451165.1). Lineage (GTDB taxonomy): Bacteria > Bacteroidota > Bacteroidia > Bacteroidales > Prolixibacteraceae > UBA1413. The sequence continues at coordinate 9,363 of DAIDJX010000065.1, forward strand.
AAGGGCTTTCCCCAGGATCAGCACGTCCGGCCTTACTTCGTCATAGTCGCAGGCAAGCATTTTCCCGGTCCGTGCAAGGCCGGTCTGAATTTCATCGGCTATAAAAAGCACCCCATATTTTTTGCACAATGCCGAAACCTGTTTCAGGTAACCATCATCAGGTACATTCACACCTGCTTCAGCCTGAATCGGTTCCACCAGGAATCCGGCTACATTTTTATCCTGAAGGGCATTTTCGAGCGCCGCCGGATCATTAAACGGAATCTGGATGAATCCGGGTGTAAAGGGGCCATAGCCTCCGTAAGAGTCAGGATCGGACGACATGGACACAATGGTGATCGTCCTTCCATGAAAATTCTCCTTACAAACCACTATTTTGGCTTCATTCTGGGGAATTCCCTTCACTTTGTATGCCCATTTGCGGCAAAGTTTCAGGGCAGTTTCCACACCTTCCGCACCAGAATTCATCGGGAGCATCCTGTCATAGCCGAAAAGCTGATGCATGTACTCTTCCCATTCGCCCAGCAGGTTGTTGTAAAATGCCCTGGAAGTGAGGGCAAGCCTGGAAACCTGTGTCCGGAGGGCCTCCACAATCCGGGGATGACAATGTCCCTGGTTTACTGCTGAATAGGCCGAAAGGAAATCATAATACCGTTTTCCTTCCACATCCCAGACAAAGATACCTTCGCCGCGTTCCAGTACAACCGGTAGCGGATGGTAGTTATGGGCGCCATACTTATTTTCTTTTTCAATGTAGTAGGAGGACGAATTAGTAGTCATAGCCTGTAAATTATTGGTTTTAAATTGATCTTGCCAGTATAATCAAAAATTTCCATTGGTTCATTTCCAAAACCGGATTATTATCACCTCCGTCAACAGGAACAAGAGGGTAAATACCAGGAACAGTTTCCAGAGTTTTTTACCATGCCTGATCTCGCCGTATACCTGTTCAAAATTCTTGTTCTGGACCTCTATGACCGATGTATTCCTGATTCCGTTTTTCCCGATCTCCGCTTCCAGTTCCGAAGGAGAGTAAAAATCAAAGTCGGATTCTGAACGGTCATAATTCATCGAAACAGCAGAGATTGTTTTCCCGCCCGACTGAACAAGGTAATGGCCGGCATCCCTGAAAAAGCTGGTCAGGTCAAACTTCAGCTGGTTTCCCGGCAACAAGGTGGTGGCGGGAATAAATTCACGGGTGGAATCGGCAGAGCGAATTGTCAGGGAGGTCAGCTCCGGAATTAATTGTCCGGGAATGGTAGCATAACTATCCTTACCGATTTTGTAGGAAAGCTTTTGCCGGGGCAGGCTGTTGATGGTCAGGCTGTAGACGAGGGGAACAAAGAGCTGGTCCAGGGCAAATTCCCTGTTAAGGGTGGATAATGGAAATCCGAAAACGATCAGCTGACCTTCCCCAACCGGCTGGATGGTCACTGCGTTTGTTTTGTCGCGGTACCACACCAGGGGAATTTCAGAGGCACGGGTGCCACGGGAGAAATGAACGGAGCCTCTTACTGAAGGGAACTGAATATCTTCGCTTTTCTCTTCAAAAACCTGGCTGAAAACCCGGTGATCCCATTCAATACCTCCGAACTGCCGCGCAGCACTGTCCGTACGCAGGATGGTGCTCGCATTCAACTGAGACAGAAAACTATTGTAGCCGGGGAGGTCGCCTTCAGGTTCCGGAAAGAAAAGCAGGGTGGTTCCGGTCTCCGCCACTTTCTTCAGTTCATGGATCAACCCCGTAGACAAAGATTTGACATTCACGATGATAATAGCCTGATAACTGCTTAATTTACTGATTTGCAGGTTGTCGACGGCGATGAAGTCAGCCTTGATGAATGCATCCTCTTCATAAAGTGCTTTCAGGTAGGGAAGCCCTGAAGGCTGTCCCATCCGGGTATCGTACAGCACAAGCAGGTTGAGTTGGGATTGTACCAGGTAATTCAGGTACCAAGTATTGTCGTGAATCAGGGGGAAATCCGAAATCTCCGCCCTTCCCCGGTGATTTCCGGCTCCCGGATTGACATATTTTACCTGTACCACCTGATCCTTCCGGGGCTCTATGCTGAAATTGCCCAGCGCCTTTAGGGTATCATCAAGATAAAAACGGAGGGGCAAATTTTGATATGCTTCCCCGGAATGATTTACGATCCGGATGTTGAGTTGCTCTTCCTGTCCGATTTTATGGGCTGGAATTTCCATCCAGCAGGAGTCAATATACAGGTTGCTGATGACTTCGGCTTGCAAAGGCAGAAAATAACTGACCTGGCCGGTATCATTGCTGAAGTTGTGTAAGTCGCAGGTAGACGACTGAAAATCACTGATATAATAGCCGGTAAGAGATGCTGTCCTTTCAAAAGACCAGGCATTACTGACCAGTTGATTGCGGATTTGAGAGAGCTGAACCGTCCTTGGTGAAGGCCCGATTTCACTCACCTGCTGGACAAACTGTTCTTTGTTGAAAACATGCCTGTGTTTTGGTAGAAGATCGTTGGTGATCAGCTGAAACCTGGTATCCGGGGAGTAAGCGCCAGCAATCTGTATGGCTTTGTTTCTGGCTACTTCCAACAACTGTCCCCCCGAGGATAAGGCATTCATACTGAATGAATTGTCAATATACACCGACACAATGGGGTTGGGTTGCATGACAGCACTGTTTTTCACCGGGATGTAAGGTTGGGCAAACAGGAAAACCAGGGCTGAAATGGCCAGGATCCTTGAAAGGAGGATCAGCAGATTCTTAAGCCTGGAATGTCTTTGCGATTCATTCCGGATGTTTTTCAGATAGCTGACATGGCTGAAATATACCGTCGTATACCGCCTGAAACTGAAAAGATGAATCACCACCGGAATCAGGATGGCAAAAAGTGCAAAAAGAAAACTGGGAAATAAAAACTTCATATTTCAGGTATCACTGCCTTTCATTTGTCAGTGGCAAAAATAGCAATTTCTTTTTCACCGGTCGATTTTATATATCCTCTGAACATTCCGGAGGTGTTGAAGGGCATGGTCAGGTTCCCTTTTCGGTCAAGGGCGATGAAACCGCCTGTTCCTCCCAGGGCGCCAAGCTTCTTCATCACATTGGCAGCTGCTTTTTCGAGAGGGAGCCCAAGGTAATCCATCTGGAGCGCCACATCGCGGGCAACTCCCAGCCGGATGAAATATTCTCCGTGACCGGTGCAGGAAACGGCACAGGTGGCATTGTCGGCATACGTACCGGCACCGATGACCGGGGTATCACCAATCCTTCCATATCTTTTACCGGTCATGCCGCCGGTAGATGTTCCGGCACACAGATTTCCCATTTTATCTAAAGCCACACACCCTACAGTGCCGTGGTTGTCGCCCTGGTTTCTGTTACGCTCCCTTTCTTTCAGCTTTTTCAGGGATTCATACCTGTTTTTGGTGTAGAAATAGCGGTTGGGGACTATCTCAAGGCCTTGTTTGCGGGCAAACTCTTCCGCCCCTTTCCCGCTCAGGAAAACATGCTCAGAATTATTCATCACAGCAACTGCAGCTTTGATAGGGTTTTTAATGGTTTTTACCCCACTCACAGCTCCTGCTTTCAGGCTGGCTCCCTCCATCACTGAAGCATCCAGTTCATTTTTCCCTTCCCAGTTAAAAACGGCGCCTTTCCCGGCATTAAACAAAGGGCAATCTTCCAGGTAGGATATGGTCCTGACAACTGCCTCTGCAGAGGTGCCTCCTTGTTTTAACACCGAATCACCGATGGTCAGTGCTTTATTCAGATGGTAAGCATACGCTGCCTGCTTTTCCGGTGGTATTGAGCCAGGATCCATAATCCCGGCCCCTCCGTGGATAACCAGACAGTAGTTTTGCTGTCCTGTCACTAAACTTGCAGCCTGAATCAGAATCAAGCAAAGTGAAAGTCCGGAAAGAAACCTGCAGTATTTCATAGACCATGTGTTTGGGGGTGAAAATAGTGATAAAATAATTATCTTCGGAAAAAAAACAGCATGGATAAACTGGCATTACGACAGCTTTCGTATGGATTGTATCTGGTAACCACCGCATTTGAAGGGCAAAAAGCAGGATATGTGGCCAATACCGTTTTTCAGGTGACCTCTGCACCTCCCATGATTGCCATCAGCTGCCACAAGGATAATTATACCCTGGAACCGTTGCTGAAAAGCGGTGTTTTTGCTGTCTCCGTTCTAAGCAAAGCTTGTCCTGCCGGTCTGATAGGAACTTTTGGGTA
>DAIDJX010000066.1 GCA_027451165.1 Prolixibacteraceae bacterium
TATGGAGCGCCCATATCATAAAAATCTCCGGAGGAAACAACCCGAAGCAAAATTCCGAAAAGATGTATATCCCGTAAATCTGCAAAGGTTTGGAATAGAATTTTTCGATCCAGTACTCAGGGTTATCCTTATAGACCAGTTCCATGAAAAGGACATACGCCCCGATGATCAGGGATAACCATATTAATCCTTTGAAGAGATTCAAAAGAAAAAACCTGGCACGGGGATACCTATCACTAAATTTCATCGACATTACGGGCAAATATACAAAATAAATATGTAGTTCCGGGCTATGCGTTCCGAGGTTCCGGGCCTTGCGGTCTTTCCCAAACAGCACAGCTCAGAACAGCATAGCGGAGAACAGCACAGAGGAGAACCTACAGCAATCCGCGCTTTTTTAACAGCGGTTCGATGGAGGGATCCTTGCCCCGGAATTTCCGGTAGATTTCCATGCCTTCATCGGATCCCGACTTACTGAGCAGGGTTCTGAACCGGGCAGCCACTTCCTGGTTGAAAAGATCGCCTGTTTCCTTGAAGGCATTGAAAGCATCGGTATCGAGCACGGCAGCCCACAGATAAACATAATAGCCTGCGGAATACCCTCCGCTGAAGGTGTGTGAAAAATACGTGGAGCGGTATCTCGGCAGGATTTCCGGGATCAGCCCGTATTTCTTCATCGATTTGTTCTCAAATTTCCGGACATCCTTAATCACCGGATTTTTGGGGGTGTGATAATCCATGTCAAGCAGTGAAGCCGCAATGTATTCCCCGGTATCAAATCCCTGGTTAAAAGTGGAAGAAGCTTCCAATTTCTGAATCAGCGCATCCGGAATCGGTTCTCCGGTCTGGTAATGGCGGGCATACACCTTCATGACTTCTGGTTCAGCTGCCCAATTCTCCATAACCTGGGAAGGCAGTTCCACAAAATCGCGCGGTACTGAACGGGCAGTCCGTTTGTAAGGCCCATCCGTAAACAGGTTGTGCAGGGCATGGCCGAACTCATGGAACAAAGTTGAAACTTCGTCAAAACTCAGCAATGCCGGTGTATCACCAGCAGGACGCGTAAAGTTCATCACCATGGTCACCAAAGGATAAATATGCTCACCATTCTTATACGATGATGGCCGGAATGACCCGCACCAGGCCCCTACCCTTTTACCGGCACGGGGATGGAAATCCATAAAGAGCACACCCACATGAGCGCCATTGGCTTCTTTCACTTCATAAACCACCACCTCAGGATGGTAAACGGGAATATCATTTCTCTTCTCGAAAGTAATTCCATAGAGCTTGTTAGCCGTGTAAAAAATGCCTTTCACCGCATTGTCCAGGCTGAAATAGGGCTTCACCTCGTTCTCATTCAGGTTGAATTTCTGGCGGCGCAATTTGTCGGAATAATACCACCAGTCCCAGGGTGCCAGTTTGAATTTGCCACCTTCAGTGTTGATGATCTTTTGCATGGCATCACGGTCGGCTTTCGCCATTTTCATCGCCGGAACCCATAATTTTTTCAGAAAATCATAAACAGCTTCCGGAGTTTTAGCCATATTATCATCGATGGTATAGGCTGCGAAATTCTTGAATCCCATTAATTTACCCTTTTGATCACGCAGAAGGACGATCTTTTTGATGATCTCCTTGTTGTCGAACTCATTGTCGTTGTCGCAACGCATAAAATAACCCCTGTACAGTTTTTCCCGGAGATCCCTGCGTTCAGAATACTGAAGGAACGGAAGCATGCTGGGCTTATCGAGCGTAAATACCCATTTACCTACCATTTTATCTGACTTTGCCTGATCTGCTGCCCTAAGAATCACATCCTCCGGAAGTCCTGCCAATTCTTCCTTTTTATCCAGTACCAGCCTGAAATTCTTATTGCTTTCAGCGAGGAGATTCTCCCCGAATTGAAGACTTAGTTTGGACAATTCTTCATTGAGTGTGCGAAGTTTTGCCTGGTCTGCAGCAGAGAGATTTGCACCGGACCGCTCAAAATCCTGGTAATATTTCTCAACCAGCCGGAGTTGCTGGGCATCCAGCCCAAGGGAGGCCCTTTTGTCATACACCGATTTAATCCGCTGGAAAAGTACCGGATCAAGGGAAATGTTATCCCGGTGACGGGTCATTTGAGGGTTAATCTGACGGGCCAACGCCTGCAATTCGGGAGTGGTGGCTGCCGAATTCAACGAACCAAAGACACTTTGGACCTTGTTCAGCATTTCTCCGGATTGTTCCATGGCAAGAATGGTGTTTTCAAAGGTGGGTTCGGCCTTGTTGCCGGTGATGGCAGCAATCTCAGCCACCTGTTGTTTGATGCCCTCTTCAATGGCGGGCAGGTAATGTTCCGGCTTTATCTCACTGAAAGGCGGAACCTGAAAAGGAGTATTGTACTCCTTGAAAAAAGGATTGTCCATAACCTGAGGATTTTCATGCTTTGAAATGGCAAGAGACAGAACTGCCCAGCCAGTGAACAACGTTAAAATTATCAGCTTTCTCATCGTGTGGCAAATTTGAATTTAAGGTTACGAAAATAAGATTATTTGGAAAGATCATTTTTATATACCCCATTATTTTCGGGTTCAGATAAGTTTGTGGTTGTCGGGGAATTTTCGTAATTATGGACTTTTTAAAAACCATTAAAACTGTTGATATGGGAATGGGCATTTTATCTCTGATAGTGTTGGGATTGGTCATCGGATTACTGGCCAAACTTATCATGCCGGGTAAAGACCCTGGCGGAATCATCGTTACCATCCTGATCGGTATTGTTGGCGCCTTTGTGGGCGGCTACATCGGAAAATATTTTGGTCTGGGAGAAGTAACCGGTTTTGACCTTACCAGCATTTTGCTGGGCACCGGTGGCGCCATACTGCTCCTGCTGATTTACCGGCTGCTGAAGAAAAAATAGCAGTCATCCTGACAGTATCACCAACAAGTCAGTCAGACACCAACCCCACATTCCAGCGTAGGGGTCGCACCTGTAGAGCACATCTAACCAAGGGCTTAAGTCTTCTCATACCCTCAGCCTGAAGGCTGGGGTTATGTCTATTGCTGCAAATAAACTCAACCTATCCACAGATAAAACTCCCAATATTTATATTTTTGTTTTTTCACCTATGCCTGTACCATGATTTCTGAGCTATCTGAGAGGAGGATTCTGACGACTATCTGCCTGCTGATGTGGATGATACCACTTTTCGCTCAACAGAGTCAGACTGCATCATCTCCCGCTGCCCTCAGCCATCTGCCGCTGATCATGATCGACACCCATGGTCAGACCATCGTCGACGAGCCCAAGATCACTGTAGACATCAAGGTGATTGACAACGGTACGGGAAAACAAAACAGCACCGCTGACCCCGGAAACCAGTACGACGGCCTTGCCGGAATAGAGATCAGGGGACAATCCTCACAAATGTTTCCGAAAAAAAGCTATGGACTGGAGCTCCGTGATGCCAGCGGAGCGGACAAAAAAGCAGCCCTGATGGGCATGCCCTCAGAATCAGACTGGGTATTGTATGCACCATACAGCGACAAAACCATGATCCGGAATGCCATGACCTATTACCTGGGAAGACGGATGGGCCGGTGGCAGCCGGGATTCCGCTTTTGCGAACTTTACCTGAATGGTTCCTACCAGGGCGTTTACCAGTTGACCGAAAAAATCAAACGGGACAAGGATCGGGTGGATGTCGACAAACTGGATCCCACAGATGTCTCAGGGGAAGATATGACCGGAGGATATATTGTAAAAGTCGATAAAGTGGATGGCTCCAATTATTTTACGGTTTATCCCGACTACAAATTCCAAAATGCCCATAACATAAGGTGGACATGGTATTATCCGGAATATGAGGATCTGACCACAGAACAGCAGAATTATTTCAAAAGCTTTGTCAAAACGGTGGAAAACACCATAAACGGAAGCTCTTTTACTGATCCCGTATGGGGCTACGCCCGGTATCTCGATATCCTTTCCTTCATTGATTTTCAAATCGTGAACGAACTGGGCAACAATGTAGATGGCTACCGGTACAGCACCTATTTTCACAAAGAAAACGACGAAGACGGTGGAAAGCTGAATGCAGGCCCCTTGTGGGATTTTGATCTCTGTTACGGTAACCTTGACTACAGCCCCCGCCACCTGGCCACCGACCAGTGGAGTTATACCTACTGGGGACCCAATGAATACAATTGTATGCACTGGTGGTACCGGCTTATGCAGGATCCAAATTACGTGAAAGCGCTTCACCACAGATGGACGGAACTCAGAAAAGGCGCCTTTTCCACCGACTCCATTCTGGCTTATATGGACGGACAGGTCAGCTTCCTGGGGGAAGCCATAAACCGGAATTTCAGCAAGTGGCCCATCCTGAGCTCCTATGTCTGGCCAAACAGTGCCGTGAGGTATTCCTATTCATCAGAAATCAGTTTCCTGAAAAACTGGGTTCTCGACCGGCTGGCGTGGATGGATGCCAATTGGATGGAAAACACCACCCAACCGGATACCATTCCTCAATTTGAAGCAATTTCAGTTTATCCTAACCCTGTTGCAGACTGGCTGACCATTGAACTGCCCAGGTCAGATACCTATTACACCATCCGCCTGACTGATTTACGGGGCGCTCAGATTTTTGCGGAAATGACCAGAGATTTCAATTCTTCCAGTTACAGGGTAAACCTGAAAGGTCTCGGGGAAGGCCTTTACCTTTTAACTGTGGTGCGCCCGGGGATTCAACCCGTGACCACCAAAATCATCAGACGGAACTAAGAAAGGAACTGCCCTTCTCAAATGTCTGAAGGAAGGAAATCTTCCGCTGAACGGTACAGGCAAATTTGTGGGCATTGAAGAGGATTTGGGAACCGATTACTACCTTTGGCTGGCAGGCAAGGCCACCGACTGGTTTCACGGAGGAAGCAATTACAATGCAGTTAAACCTGCTATATGAAATAACCGCAATAAGTACAATTATGGCAAATATCCGATCTCGTTTTGTTCTGGCAGCCACTGTTGCAGGCAGCGCTCTTCCGCTGTCAGGCATAGGCTCGCCGGTATCGCCGGGAAAACCCAATGTTGTCATTATACTGGCTGATGATATGGGATATGGCGATATTTCATGCTATAATTCAAAGCAGGTTAAAACACCTCATATCGACAAACTGGCAAAAAATGGGGTGCGCTTTACCGATTTTTATGTGCCAACTCCTTACTGTGCCCCTTCCAGAGCTACTTTGCTGACCGGCAGATTTCCGCTCCGTCACGGATTGGTGCAGAATCTGGCACCCGATGCCGGCATTAATGATGTCGGGATTGCCGCAGACGAGATTACGCTGGGAAATGTCTTTCAGGAGGCAGGCTACCGAACCAAATGCATCGGGAAATGGCACTTGGGTCATAAACCGGAATATTTCCCGGTCAACCACGGCTTCGACGAATACTTTGGCATACTCTACTCCAACGACATGCGACCTGTTCAGCTCATCGAGAACAGGGATACGGTGGAATACCCGGTCGACCAGCAATTCCTGACGCAGAAATACACCCGCAAAGCCGTTGAATTTATCACCATTAACAAAAACAAACCTTTTTTCCTTCACCTGTGCCATGCCATGCCGCACAAGCCTCTGGCTGCCTCAGCCCGGTTTTACACCCCTGAAACACCCGGCGATCTTTATGCTGATGTGATCCGCGAACTCGACTGGTCAGTGGGTGAAATAATCAAAACTTTGAAAAAGCTTAACTTATTGGAAAATACCATAGTCATTTTTATGTCCGACAATGGTCCCTGGTATGGCGGAAGTACAGGAGGCTTTAAAGGCATGAAAGCCACCAACTGGGAAGGGGGGATCAGGGTGCCGGTCATCATTTCCTACCCCAAAGTACTGCCTGACAATACAAAAATAGCAATCCCGTGCTGGTCGCCTGATATTTTTCCAACCTTGCTGTCACTGACCAACATTTCCGTCCAATCGCCGAATAAGCTGGATGGAAGCGATTTAACGGAAATAATGAAAGGGAAGCAGCATACCCATCAGCCGGTTTTCAGCATGCACAACAACCGGCTGATGACCGTCCGCCAGGGTGACTGGAAACTTTTCATTCACAATCCCGGATATTTTAAGATGGTAGACCTGAAAACATGGAAGGATCCCCGCGGACCCGACGGGACTACCATCATTGCCCCGGTCACCGGTCAGGCAACCCCTGCCAGTTACCCCGGCATTATCCCGGTACAATCAGAACATGAAATTCAATTGTACAACTTAAGGGAAGATCCTGCCGAATCAAAAGACCTTTCCGGAGTTCATCCGGAAATAGTAAACGAATTACTCCAGGAAATTAAAAAGTTCGAAGCATCGTTTAATGAGAAGAATTAAGAAATACTTATACCTGATGATATGATCACAAAATCAATACTTACAGCCGGGGTTATGTTGCTGGTCATGCTGACCTCGTTCGGAAAAGCACAAATGCCAAAGGATCCGGTTGACTATGTGAATCCTTACATGGGAAACATCAGCCATCTGCTGGTACCCACCTACCCGACCATTCATTTACCCAACAGCCTGTTGCGGGTTTATCCTGAACGGCCGGATTTTACCGGCGATTTGCTGCGGGGATTGCCACTGATGGTGACCAGTCATCGCGGGAGTTCAGCATTTAACCTGAGCCCTTTCCAGGGTGAGGAGAAAGATTTGAAACCGGTCATTCAATACAGCTACGACCAGGAAAAACTGACCCCTTATTCCTATTCAGTTTACCTCGACAGGCAAAATACAGATGTCCGTTTCGGGCTATCCCATCAATCGGCCATGTATGAAATTGATTTCGGCCAGGATGGTCCGGCCTGTCTGATCCTTAATTCACGCAATGGAACCATGAAATGGGACGGTGAAGCCATTGCAGGATCGCAATCACTCGAAAACAACACCCGCGTTTTCCTGTACCTGAAACCTGAACAATCCCCGGTAGAGGCATTTGCACTAAAGCCTTCGGGATTGGTTCCGGAGAAGGAAGCATCCGGAAGGAATGCCTGCGTGGTGCTGAAATTTGCCAAAGGAGTAAAAACGATACGTTTACGCTACGGCATTTCATTTATTGATGAAACACAGGCCCGGAAAAACATGGAACGGGAGCTGGGAAACAGCAGCCTGAAAACGATTCTGGAAAATGGACGCAAAGTGTGGAATGCATCCCTGGGAAAAATTTCCGTCAGCGGAAATACGGATTATGCCAAAACAATTTTTTACACCTCGTTTTACCGGACCTTTGAACGACCGGTTTGCATCTCGGAAGATGGCCGCTATTTCAGCGCTTTCGACGGGAAAATTCATTCCGACAACGGAACCCCCTTCTTTACCGATGACTGGATCTGGGACTCCTACCGGGCGCATCATCCGCTGAGAATTTTGGTTGATCCGGAAACGGAACAAAACGTGTTGCATTCGTTCCTGGAAATGACAGCTCAGATGGAACATCCCTGGTGGCCGACCTTCCCGGAAATTACGGGCGACAGTCGCCGTATGAATTCCAATCACGGCGTGGCTTCCGTCATTGACGCCTACCGCAAGGGCTTGCGTGGCTTTGACCTGGCGAAAGCCTATGAAGCCTGTAAAGCCGGGATCATGGAAAAAACGCTGGCTCCCTGGTCGGGTAAACCTGCCGGAAGGCTGGATCAGTTCTACAAGGATCACGGCTATATTCCTGCATTGAAAGATGGCGAAAAAGAAACCATTCCTGAAGTTCATGGCTTTGAAAAGCGGCAGCCGATTGCGGTTACCCTGGGTACCGCCTACGATCAATGGTGTCTGTCACAGATTGCCAAAGAGCTCGGACTTACTGCCGATTACCAATATTTTCTGAAATGTTCCTATAATTACCGCAACGTATACAATCCGGCAACCGGATTTTTTCACCCGAAAGACAGCAACGGAAACTTCATCGAACCCTTTGACTATGTCTTTTCCGGAGGAATGGGCGCCCGCGAATTTTACGGGGAAAACAACGGATGGATTTACCGCTGGGACGTGCAGCACAACATCAGAGATCTGATCAGCCTGATGGGTGGCCGTGAAAAGTTTGCGGGCAACCTCGATGCTATGTTTTCACAGCCGCTGGGCCGGAGTAAATATGCGTTTTATGCCCAGCTGCCCGACCATACCGGCAATGTCGGCCAGTTTTCCATGGCGAATGAACCTTCCCTGCATATTCCCTACCTCTACAATTATGCCGGTCAACCCTGGCTTACCCAGAAAAGAATCCGCAACCTGCTTGAGCAATGGTTCCGCAACGATCTGATGGGTGTTCCGGGAGATGAAGATGGTGGAGGAATGACTTCCTTTGTCGTTTTCTCTTACCTTGGATTTTACCCGGTAACCCCGGGGCTGCCTGTTTACAACATCGGCAGTCCGCAGTTTGACCAGGCAAAAATCGATTTGGGGAAAGGCAAATTTTTCATAGTGGAAGCCGCCGGCAATTCGCCGGAAAACAAATACATCCAGTCGGCAACCTTAAACGGTAAACCGTGGAACAAACCCTGGTTTTCACACACCGACCTGATCTCAGGAGGCAAACTGGTGCTTCAGATGGGACCAAAGGCCAACCGGAACTGGGGCAGTTTGGAAAATGATGCGCCCCCTTCGTTCAGTTATGAGTAAACCGCTCATTATCTGCTTTTAAACTAATGATGAAATGAATAAAGACCAAATGATACGAATAACGATCAGCAGCCTGTTCCTGATAATAATTCTCAGCGGATTTGTGTCGGCTCAAAAGAAAAACCAGGACAGCCCCTGGTTTTTCATCCAGTTGTCCGATCCTCAGTTTGGCATGTTTGATGGCAATAATGGGTTTGAGAAAGAAACCGCCCTGTATGAAAAAGCGGTGGCAAAAATCAACGACCTCCGTCCCGATTTCGTGGTGATCACCGGAGATTTTGTAAATGACCAGCATTCTGCTTCCCAAATCAATGAATTCAAACGTATTACAGCAAAAATAAGCTCAAAAATTCCGGTGTATTATACCCCCGGGAACCATGACATCGGTCAGAATCCTGATGCGACAAGCCTGGAAAATTTTAAAAGAAACTATGGAGATGATCAGTTTTCCTTCCGGCATAAAGGGTCAGTGTGCATGGGTTTCAACACCGGAATAATTAAAGCCGGACCAGAGAAGTATGAAAAAAAGCAATCTGACTGGCTGGCAAAAAAACTCCGGCAAAGCCGGAAAGCACAGCACATCATGTTGTTTACCCATTATCCCTTCTTCAATAAAACCGCAGATGAGCCTGCGGTCTATTCCAACATCGACCCGGAAAACCGCAAAAAATACCTTGATCTGTTCAGCAGCAACCATGTGGATGCTGTTTTCTGTGGCCACCACCACAACAATGGGTATGCGTCTTATGGGAATATGAAACTGATCACTACCAGCGCCCTTGGTAAACCCCTGGGCGAAGCACCTTCGGGATTCAGAATTGTAAAAGTGTATCCTGGCAAGATTGATCATCAGTTCTTTGGTTTGGAGGAACTTCCGGGGAAAGTTGACTTTTCTGAACGGAGTAGATGATAAATCTTTTTTGGGAGCATTGGCTAATTAAACGAACCTTTTTTAATGATAGAAACCATGAAATTTAGCCTGATTTTCGTTCTTTTAGTCCTGTTTTGGGGAAGCCGTATGAGAAATTATGTTTCTGAATCACCGGTAACCATTCAGAATAATCAGGCCGTCATTTACCTGTCGGGTTGTTTCGACAAGGAGGAGAATTTGTACAATAAAACCTATTAAAGCGGAGAGCGAGGGATTCGAACCCCCGGTCCCGCTAAGCGGGACAACAGATTTCGAGTCTGCCCCGATCGACCACTCCGGCAGCTCTCCTTTGGGCTGCAAATGTACTAATTTTTGCTTTTTACGGAAATTTTATGTTTCCTCCCGGAAAAACTTTTACCCTTTCTTATATTTGTGATATTATTACGATGAAGAGATTTCCGGGAAATAGATTTCTGATGGCGTGCACCTTGATCTGTGCCCTGTTTCTTTCGTCCTGTATTTCCTACCGGTACATCCGCGACGAGGAAAGCCTCCGCCTGCAGAAAAAGATCCAGGGCCGCAGAACTGCCAACATTGCCGGCGGTTCCCTGCTTACCCTGGGAAGCGCTGTCCTGGCATACTTCACCGGTGTTTTTGTGGGATATGCTCCGGGAGCAAATGCCCTGAAAACGCTCCGGCTGGTCAATACTTCCACAGATACCTTACAGGTCAACTTACTTTCCGACACCTTTTGGAAAGATTCAACATACTGCGATTTCCGCGATATCCGGATTCCTCCCGGCCAAAAATGCCGGCTGCTGGTTCCTTCCAACGGATTGTACAACCTTTATTTCAGCCATACTCCCAATTCGGAAGAGGACGATGAAATGATCCAGGTCAGCCCGATTGCCGGCGCCAAAATTTCTCTGACCCCCGGGATGACTTTGACTCCACAGGATACTACCCGACTATTTACCAAATAATTATAAATAACTTATGAAAAGAAGATCATTCATTCAAAAATCAGCAGTTGTAGCCGGTGCTGCCACCGTGAGTGCACCATCTGTACTGGCCGCTGCCGCACCTGCCGATTTCGACAAGGAAATGTACGAACTAAGGATTTATCAGTTGACCAGCGGAGGTACTAAAACAGCCGTGATCAAATACCTGACAGGCGCCGTAGCTCCATTTCTGAAAAGCAAAGGCGGCAAAGTAGGTATATTTACAGAATATGGCATGACCGAACCGCCAAAGTTGTATGTTCTTCTGACCTATCCGGATCCGGAAACCTATTACGTCTGCGCCAGTGATATGGAAAACGATGCTGAATACAAAAAAGCAGCTGCCGCTTACCTGGAATCGGCTTTCGACAAACCGCTCTTTACCCGTTACGACACCCTGTTGCTTTCAGCCTTTGATGGCATTCCTAAACTCCGTATGCCGGATCCTGCCAGAAAACTGTTTGAACTTCGAATCTACGAAAGCCATAACGAAGAAATGGGAAGACGCAAAATACTGATGTTCAACAAAGAAGAACTTCCGCTGTTTGACAAGGTCGGATTACCTTCCCTCTGTTTCGGGAAAATCCTGGCTGGACCCTATATGCCGGCGCTGGCCTATATGCTCAGCTTTAAAGACATGGCCCACCGGGAAGAGGTTTGGGCAAAATTCAGGGTACATCCTGATTGGAACACCATGAAAGAAAAGCCGGAATACCTCAACACGGTAAGCAAAGTCAACAAAATATTTCTGGTGCCGGAAGAAGGTTCTGGAATTTAAATTATTTCGGATTTCGGATTTGAGATTTCGGATTTAAAGGCAGGAGAGTCCGCGGGCAAATCCGAAATCGTACATCCGAAATCCGAAATCTTTCAGAGCCATTTCTTTCTTCTGAAAAACCAGATCATCCCTGCTCCGATCAGCGCCATGATCCCTAAAATGATAAAATAACCCCATTTCCACCTGGTTTCGGGCATGTTCTCGAAGTTCATGCCATAAATGCCGACGATGAAGGTCAGGGGGATGAAAATGGTGGAAATGATGGTGAGAATCTTCATGACCTCATTGAGTTTGTTGTTGCCGGTGGTGAGGTAAAGTTCCAGAAGATTGGCATTCATTTCCATATAGGATTCCACCGTTTCCACCACAATGGTGGTATGGTCGTTCAAATCGCGGATAAAAGGCAATGTGGTGGAATGGATCAGTTGAGAATCAGCCCTTTCCAGCTTGGAGATTACCTCCCGCAACGGCCAGACCGATTTCCTCAGAAGGAGTGTTTCCCTTTTCAGGATATAAATCCTGTTCAGCAATTCTGAATTGGGATTGCTGAGTAATTGCTCTTCCAGCTCTTCGATTTTTTGTCCGATTTTTTCCAGCATGATGTAATAGTAATCGACAATGGTGTCCATCAGCGAGTAAGCCAGGTAATCTGCTTCCAGATTCCGGATATAGCCCACATTGTTTTTGATCCTTTTCCGGAGGCCATCAAAAATATCGTCCTCATTTTCCTGGAAGGTGATCACATAATTCTTGCCTACCACAATGCTGATCTGTTCCATATCACTCTTGTCTTCCTTGTCGTTGTAGGATAACATCTTCAGCACAACGAAAAGACTTTTGGGGGAAAACTCAATTTTAGGTCTTTGTTCCAGATTCAGAATATCCTCCAGAACCAGTGGATGGATATCAAAAAGTTTACCTGCCATTTCGATGGTCTGCAGGTCACTGAGCGCCTTGATGTCAATCCAGTTGACCATAATACTTTCCCCTGAAGGTACACAATGTTGAATTTCGCTGACCACCTTTTCTGAAAAATGCTCCTTACTGTACTGGATCAGATTGATCTTCACCCTTGTTGATCTCTTTCTCCCGGTGTAAACCAGACTACCGGGTTGCAGTCCCGTCTTTTTTGATATTTTTTTCATTGTCGTTGCTTATGGCAAAATTTTATGATAAAGTATAACAAAATTGCATTTTTTATTTACAAAAACCGATGTAAAGTAGTTTATTTGTCCTAAAAACCAAACTTGATTTCATACCATCAATCTATGAAAATTAGAAAACTGCTTACCTGGTGCCTGCTTGTCCTATCAATTTTTATCCAGGCGGTCTGCACCAATGCCCAAACTCCTTCCGCGGAGGCCCGCTACCGGAATGTGACAGAAGTTCAAACTTTTCTTAGCGCTTTCCAGCAGAAACATCCGGCTTCGGTGGCGCTCCACACACTGGCTGCAAGTCCGGGTGGGAGGAAAGTTACCCTGCTCGAAATAGGCACTGACTTAAAACAGGTTCCTGCCATTTTTGTCGGGGCTAATTTTGAAGGCACCAACCCCTTGTCGACCGAAGGAGCCTTGCGGTTAGCCGGTATGTTGATGGATTCCTCAGTATATCGCAAAAATACGCGCTGGTTCATTCTGGCAATGCCCAACCCTGATGCATCTGCTGCTTTCTTTTCTGCAGTAAAATGGGAGCGGGCAGCCAATGATGCAGAGGTGAACAACGATACCGATGACCAGTTGAACGAGGATGGCCCTGATGACCTGAATGGCGACGGTTTGATCACCATGATGCGGGTGGAAAATCCGGAGGGAACCTGGATTACTTCTGCCAAAGAACCACGGTTAATGGTCAGAGCAGATCCCAAAAAAGGGGAACGGGGCAAATACAAAATGTATCCTGAGGGCATTGACAATGACAAAGATGGCAGTTACAATGAGGATGGTCCCGGAGGAATCAATGTGGGAATCAATTTCCCGCACCTCTTCACCCTGGGGAACAAGGAAGCGGGTCTCTGGCCCGGGGAAACTCCGGAAGTTTATGCACTTATGAAATTCATGTTTGACCATCCGGAAATCGTCATGGCTTTCACATTGGGATCTTCGGATTTTTGCCTCTCTCCGCCAAGGAATAACCGGACTGGTGGTGCCAATATGGAAAGTCTGAAAATCCCGGTCCGCTATGCCAGCCTTTTGGGTGCCGATCCGGAGAAAAACTACACTATGGCTCAGGTGCTGGAAATGGCAAAGTCAGTAATGGGTGGCGGTGGA
>DAIDJX010000067.1 GCA_027451165.1 Prolixibacteraceae bacterium
TCTCCCGGTTTGGAACCGAACGAACCTGAAGGGTGCCGCCATGTAGACGCATGATTTGCCTGGAAAGGCTCAGCCCTATTCCGGAACCATTTTCCCGGGTAGTGAAGAAGGGGACAAAGATCTGCTCAATGATTTCTTCCGGAATCCCGGGTCCGTTATCGGCTACCCAAATGGTGGGACGATTTTTCTCGGATACCTTTGCCGTCAGTCTGATTTGTCCTTCTGGTTTGTCGGAAATAGCTTCCAGCGCATTTTTCAGCAGATTGAGCAACACCTGGGAAATCAGGTTTTCGTCGGCCAGAATTTCCATATCTTCAGGATGGATGGCGACAAGCAGTTTAACCTGACTACTGTTCTCGAGCGACAGGTAAAGAATCTTCACCCTGTCAAAAAGGTCTTTAACCCTGAATTTGCTCTTTTCGGGCCTCGGCAACCCTGTCAACTTGCGGTAGGATTCCACGAAATGCATGAGCCCGTTTCCCTGCTCATGAATCACATTCAATCCCCTGATGGTCATGCCGATGGTTTGCTCACTGAGCTCGTCCGGGGTTACCTCTTTCCCTTCCCTGCTGAAAAATTTCAGCAGGCTTTCCGACAGGGAGGTAATCGGGGCTATCGAATTCATGATTTCATGCATCATCACCCGGATCAGCTTCATCCAGGAATCGAGTTCCCGCTGGTCCAGTTCATTACGGATATCCTGAATGGAGAGCAGGATCAGTTCATCTCCTTTCAGAATGACGGAGGTGGCTTTTAACGATAATTCCACGCTGCCCTGTTCCCTGTTCAGGGAAACCAGTTTCTGGTCAAAGGGCCGGATATGCCGGATGGTCTGGAAAAGGTTGTGGTTGATCCGTTCGATCTGCTGAATGTGTGTAAGCACGTCCATGCCCAGTAGTTTCTTTGATGAAGTGTTGGCATGCAGCACAAAACCCCTCGCATTGAAGGTGATGATTCCGGCAGCCACATGTTCGATCAGGGTTTGCAGGTATTGTTCGCTTTGCCTGCTTTCCATCTTGAGCTGCCTGATCTGCTCATTCACTTTGTTCATGCTGCTGAACAGCTCCCGGACAGGTTTGTTGTTCATCTCTTCCGGAAACTTCAGCATGGAGTCGTTGTTCTGAATGGCTTCCAGGAAATAACCCATTTTCCGGTTGGTACTGTTCAGGTAGGAAATCAGGTTGACGACCAGCGGAATTTCAGCAGCTGTGAGCAGTAAAGTCAGAAAGTGCATCCCGTTTTTGGCCCATGACAGGCCAGCCCCGAAGGCAAAGGCTGTGATCAGGAGGATCCTGATGATGATTTGCAGGTATAAATGGCGGCTGATCATAGTCCGAATTTTTTCATCTTGTTGTACATGGTCTGACGGGTGATGCCGAGTTGCTCAGCTGCAGCGCTTAAATTCCCCTGATGTTTCCGGATGGCCTGTTCAATCATCTTTTTTTCCATCTCTTCAAGCGTTGTTTCCGACAAGCGGGAAAGTCCGGCAGATGGTGGTTTCATGAAGAAATCTTCCGGTTTCAGTGTTTTGCCTTCGCTCAGGATCACTGCCTTTTCCACCGTGTGCTGGAGTTCCCTGATGTTGCCCGGCCAATGGTACCGTGCCAGTTTTTCCCTGGCCTGGTCATTGATTTTCAACCCGGGTTTATGGTATTTCGCAGTATATTTCTGAAGAAAGAAATCAGACAGGACCAGTACGTCATTTTCTCTTTCCCGTAAGGGGGGCACTTCTATCTGGATCGTATTGATCCGGTACAGCAAATCTTCCCGGAAGTGGCCATCCTGGACCATGCCTTCCAGGTTACGGTTGGTGGCGCAAATCAACCGGATGTCCACCGGAATAGCCTGATTGGAGCCAACACGGGAAATCTGCCGGTTCTGGATGGCGGCCAGCAGCTTAGCCTGCAGGTGAAATGGGAGGTTGCCGATTTCATCCAGAAACAGGCTTCCCTTATCGGCCACTTCAAATTTTCCCGGCCTGTTTTCGCGGGCATCCGTAAATGCACCCTTCACGTGCCCGAAAAGTTCACTTTCAAACAAAGTTTCGGTGATCGCCCCCATATCCACGCTTACCATCACCTCCTCTGACCGGTTGGATAAGCGGTGAATTTCCTGGGCAATCAATTCCTTTCCTGTTCCGTTTTCCCCGGTGATGAGCACATTGGCGTCGGTTTTGGCTACTTTGCGCACCAGGTTCAACACGCTGATGATTTGAGGAGAAGTGCCAATGATGAATTTTTGCTCCCTGTTGATCTCGCTTTTCAATCCTTTTTGCCTCTCCTTCAACTGGTTGACCTCCATTTTCGACAGGTTCAGCTGGAGGGCAGACCGGAGTGTAGCGAGCAATTTTGCATTGTCCCAGGGTTTCAGGATAAAGTCGGTAGCTCCGGCCTTTAGTGCCTTAACGGTCAGCTCCACATCCCCGTACGCAGTGACCATAACCACCGAAATTTCCGGATTGATCTCCCGGATACGCTCCAGCCAGAAAATACCTTCATTTCCGGTATTGATCCCGGCACTGAAATTCATGTCGAGAACCACCATGTTGTATTCCCTTTTGCGCAATTCCCCGGGGATCAGGTTAGGATTGGAAAGGGCTGTAACGACAGCAAACTCAGGGATGAGCAGAATTTCTAAGGCGCTTAGTATGCTTTTGTTGTCATCTACAACCAGCACATTTCCCTTGTTCATTTTTTCCTATAAAATTAGAAGCACGCTGACTACCCTGCAAGAAGTTGTCAATTTTTTTTACACCGGAGCGTAAAATATTTTTACTCATTCTGTGAAGAAAATTTGGTCATATATTGAGAATCAGACAAATACACATTTTGGCATTAAAATGGCACGCAATTCTTCAAAATATGAAAAAAATGAAAACAGTTTGGGTTATTTCCATTATATCATTCAGCTTATTGGCAGGCACAGTGGAGCACAGCCGGAAGGTATGGACGCTGAATGACTGTATCCGGTTTGCCATGCAAAACAACATATCGGTACAGAAAGTGGAGGTGGAAGCCCGGCTTGCTTCAGAAGATTTGCAGCAATCGAAACGTAACCTTTTACCATCTGTCGGCATTTCGTCTGGTGCTGGTTACAGCTTTGGCCGTTCCATTGATCCCAACACCAACCTGATCGTGAACAACCAGTTTTTCAACAGCAATTTCCAAGTAGGGGCATCCATGCCTGTTTCCGGTGGATTCCTGATGATCCGGCAGATCGAGTATCAGAAATTCAGACAAAAAGCGGCAGAACTGAACCGGCTGAGCGTTATGGATGATCTGGCCTTTCAGGTCATGGGTGCTTACTTTGAAGTGATGTATTATGAAGGGTTACTGAAAATCGCCGGGCAACAGGTGGAAACCTCGGCGCTGAACCTGAAAAAGGTGGAAAAGCAGGTCGGGCTGGGTATGAAATCCATGACAGACCTTTACGATATGCGGGCAAATTATGAAGCGGAAGAACTCAGGAGGATTCAGACCGAAAACAGGCTGACCTCGGTAAACCTGGAACTGAAACAATTGATGAATCTGACCGATACTGCCCGGTTGATGCTCAAAAGAGACAGTCTGGCAGAAATGACCCCTGCAATTCCGGATGGTCAGCTGATGGTATCCTACTTTCTGGATTGGTCACCGGTGGTCCAATCATTTGCCACCCAACTTAAACTGAGCAAAAAGCAGCTTTCCATCAGCCGTTCCATGCTGTATCCCAGCGTAAATCTTAACGGATCAGTAGGTTCTGGCTTTTATGAAACAAATAAGGATAACGCAGGCAGGACCATCGGATTCCGTTCGCAGTTCAACAATAACCTGAATCAGTTTTTCGGTGCCTCAGTTAGTGTCCCTGTTTTTTACCGCTGGAGCAGGCGTTCTGACATCAGCAAGGCAAGAATGCAGGTGGAGCAGGCGCAAAACAGGCTGGATGAGCAAAAACAGAAAGCATACTTTGAAATCGAAAACAGCAGAAATGAAATGGTGGCTTTTGAAAAGGAACACAGTCAGTACAAAAAGCAAATGGAGGCTGACCGGCTGGCATTTCAGGCTGCGGAGAAAAAGCTGGAGCAGGGGATGATCAGTGTGGCCGACTTTTACATCGCCAAAAACAGGCTGGCCCAGACGGAAAGCCAGGTTCTGGCTAGCCGGCTGCAATGGGAAATCAGGAAGAAAGCGCTTGATTTTTATATGGGGAAGAGGTTTTGGGAAGAGTGAAAGGTCATTGGTCATTTGCTTCGCGTCATTGGTCATTAGCTTCACGTCATTGGTCAATTGCTTCGCGTCATTGGTCATTGGAAAAATGGAAAATTGAAAGGATGGATTGATGGGGAATCAAAAGGGCTGTATTTTACTCCGTCAGGAGTGTAATATCAATAGAAAAGAAGTTCCCCTGAAACAGGATCAGTTGTTTGAAATACCGTCGTTATGATCAAGGAGGAGGCCAGGGACCAGCCCTTCGACTCCCTTCGACTCCGCTCAGGGACCACCGCTCAGGGACCAGCCCTTCGGCTCCGCTCAGGGACCGGAGAGCGGAAACCGGCAGGTTGACCCTGAAAGGGGAAGATAATATAACCCAGGGCAGCGCCCTGTGAAGAAGACGCCCCCCACAACCGCAACGCTGATTGAAAAGCTGTGGATGAGAACAAGGAACAAGGAATAAAAAATGAGAAATAAGAAACAAAAAACTGAACTTAAATAGATCAGCAAAATGGGAATGGACAAAGTCATAGAAAAGAAAAAAGGGTTGAGACCCAAACACCTGGTCTGGGCAGGTGGAGTGCTGGCCATTGGGTTACTGCTTTACCTGGCATTCTTCAACCAGAGCGGCTCTGCTGTCAGGGCTGAAGAGGACAAAATTACCATCAGCACCGTTGAAGATGGGTTATTCAACGACTACATCACCGTTATCGGTCAGGTAGAGCCGGTGACCACCATATACCTGGATGCCCTGGAAGGCGGTCAGGTGGAGGAGCGTTTTATTGAGGAAGGGGCCATGGTCAAAAAAGGAGATATCATCCTGCGTCTGGAAAACAGGCAGTTGTACCAGACCATTATGGGCAGTGAAGCGGCCCTTGCCGAAAAGGAGAATTACCTCCGCAATACCCGCATCAATTTTGAATCGGAACTGATCCAGTCGCGCAAAAACCTGCTTGACAGCTACTATCGCCTCACCCGCAAGGAACGGTCGTTTGAGCAATATAAATCCCTCTATTCCGACCAGTTGATTTCCAGGGAAGATTTCCTTCAGGCCAAAGAAGACTTTGAATACGAGACAGAGATGCTAAAAATCAACAAGCTCAAAGCCCGGAACGACTCCCTGATCAGGGTGACTTCCATGCAAACGCTGGAAAACGATTTGGGAAAAATGCGACAGATGCTGCAACTGGTGAGGGAGCGCCTTGACAACCTGAAAGTGAAGGCCCCGATCGACGGTCAACTGGGGATGCTGGATGCGGAAGTCGGACAGCGTATCAATGAAGGGCAGCGGATCGGTCAGATCAATGTGCTGGACAATTTCAAGATCAAAGCCCTGATAGACGAGCATTATGTTGACCGGGTAAAGCGGGAATTGCCGGCCACCCTCGAAAGGAACGGTATCAGCTATTCGCTTTATGTCCGGAAAGTCTATCCGGAAGTCCGCAGCGGCCAGTTTGAAATCGACCTGGTCTTCACCGGGAATAAACCCGACAACATCCGGACCGGGCAGACCTACCACATTAAATTGGAACTGGGTGAGTCGTCGAAGTCGGTATTATTGCCCAGGGGAGGATTCTTCCAGAGCACCGGAGGTCAGTGGATCTTTGTGGTAACT
This sequence comes from Prolixibacteraceae bacterium, assembly GCA_027451165.1. GTDB lineage: Bacteria > Bacteroidota > Bacteroidia > Bacteroidales > Prolixibacteraceae > UBA1413. The sequence continues at coordinate 5,806 of DAIDJX010000067.1, forward strand.
CCCGATGGCCGTGAGGCGGTGAAACGCAGTATCCGCATCGGTAAGCAGAATCCGCAATATTACGAAGTGCTTGAAGGACTGAACCCGGGTGAAAAGGTCATCACTTCAGGCTACGAACTATTTGGCAACAACGACAGAGTAATTCTTAAATAAAAAACATCATGATCAAAACGATTAATCTCACAAAAGTATTTCGCACCGATGAGATTGAAACCAGTGCGCTTGATGGAGTGAGCCTTCACATCGGGAAGGGTGAATTTGTAGCCGTCATGGGCCCCTCGGGATGCGGGAAATCCACCTTGCTGAACATTATCGGACTTCTGGATAATCCGACATCCGGAGAATATTACTTCGACGGACAGGAAGTAGGTGGTTTTAAAGAGCGCAACCGGACGATGTTGCGGAAGGGTAATATTGGGTTTGTTTTCCAGAGCTTTAACCTCATTGATGAACTGAACGTTTATGAAAATGTGGAGCTTCCGCTGATATACCTTAAATTGAGCGCCCGGGAGAGAAAGGAGATGGTGGAAAAGGTGCTGGAGCGCATGCAGATCAGTCACCGCCGGAAACACTTCCCGCAGCAGCTTTCCGGGGGTCAGCAGCAACGCGTGGCCATTGCCCGTGCCGTCGTAGCCAATCCCAAGCTGATCCTGGCCGATGAGCCCACCGGTAACCTCGATTCCAAAACCGGGGCCGGTATCATGGACCTGATGACCGATCTCAACCGGAAGGGAACGACCATCATCATGGTCACCCACTCCATGCACGATTCCGGATTTGCCCACCGGGTGATCAACCTGTTCGACGGGCAGGTCATTACGGAAGAGGTGAAAAAGTCTGAACCAGGATTCATGGGATTAAAGGATTAACAGGATTTAGGAAAGGGGAGTAGTTATTTTCATCATCGGAAACCATTAATAATCAGCAGCTTCAAAGTCATGATCAGGCACTTTTTTATCAATATGTTCAGAAATATCCGCCACAACAAGGTGTTTACCCTGATCAACCTGGGCAACCTGGTGGTGGGATTCGCCGTTTTTATCCTGTTCAGTGTGTTGGTGGACTACGAACTGAGCTATGACAAGTTCAATACAAACTACGAACAGATATACCGGGTACAAACCCGGCAGGAGGATTCTTACCCGATAAACTATTGTACTTACAGTCCGCCGGCATACCGCTATCATTTGTTATCGGATCTTCCGGAGGTGGAAAAGGTGTTGCTGATGCGGGAAGTTTCGGGTGGAGCGCATGGTTCCGGTCAGTTTTTCACACTGCCCGACGGAAGCCAGCTCAATGAACAGGATGGTTACTGGAGCGAGAACACCATTTTCGATATTTTTACTGTGCCCCTGATCGAAGGCAGCAAGCAAAATGCGCTGACCGAACCCAATACCATTGCCCTGTCGGAAACCCTGGCAAAAAAGCTCTTCCCGACCGGTAGTGCAACAGGGAAGCTGGTCACCATCGGGAAGCATTACCCACTGACTGTTTCAGCTGTGTATGCCGACTTTCCGCTGAACTCCTCCCTTCGTCCGACCTACATGGTTTCCATGCCCACCTATGACATTCTGGGAGATGGTCCGCAGTACCGGGATAACTGGAGGCAAATTCAGTTTGACAATTTCATTTTATTGAAAAAGGGCGCAGATCCGGAACAGGTCAATGCCAAAATCAGGGATGCCTTTAAAAATATCAAGGATTACGAAAAGTCATTCCCCTATCTGCATCCCCTCTCCAAACATCATATTTCGCCCAACAGTCAGGGCGATATGCTGATCGGACTGGCCATCCTTTCCCTGGCTGCCGTTTTAGTTCTGATTCTGGCTTGTGTGAATTATGTGAACCTTTCCCTGGCCAATTCCACCCAGCGTTCCAAAGAAATTGGCATCAAAAAGGTGATTGGCTCTTCTCAGAGATTCCTTGCTTACCAATTTCTGGCTGAAACTGTTTTGCATACGCTGTTTGCCACCCTCGTCGCGTTGTTTGTGGCTCAGGCAGCCTTGCCCCTTTTGAACCGGATCATGGAAAAGAATTTTGACCTTTCCATCTGGAGCAACGGAACGATGCTGGGTTTGATCCTGCTGGTAAGTCTGCTTGTCGGCGTTCTCTCCGGGTTATACCCGGCTTTGGTAATATCTGCCTACAATCCCGTAAAGGTTCTGAAGGGGAAATTATTCAGCAATGGCGGCACCTCTTTCAGCGTGAAGAAAGTACTGGTGGTTGCCCAGTTCTCTATTTCTCTGTTTATGCTGTTGGTCAGCTTTATTCTTTATGGCCATGTGAATTTCATCCTGAACAAAGATTTGGGATTTGCCAGTAAAAATATCCTTTATACAGAAATCAATGTCCACGATACCACTGATTTTGAAACAATTAAAAACAGGATGTTGCAGCATTCCGAAATCTCCGACGTGGCATTTTCATCTACCATTCCGTTCATTGGGAACATTGGCGGGTACATCAGCTGGGAAGACGGAGCACCTGACGACCGGGTGATGGTCAGCCGGAATTATGTGAATTACGATTTTATCCCGACCTACAACCTGAAAATGGTGTATGGGCGTAATTTTTCAAGGGAATATCCTGCAGACAACCAGGCTTGCATCATCAATGAGACCGCATTGAAGGTTTTTGGATGGAAAGACCCGGTCGGGAAAAGGATCACCCTGTATGGAAGGGCTTATCCGGTCATCGGGGTGGTAAAGGATTTTCATCCCTATTCGGTGCACAATCTGATACCCACCTACGTGATGTTTCTGAACAGCAATGTCATTTCCGGATCGAGCCTGATCAGTGTCCGCTATACTTCCGGGAGTGAAGCCAATGCCAAAACGATCGTCACCCGTGAGTTGGAGGATATTCTTCCAAACGACCCCTTTGAATTCAAGGATTTCGGGGTAGCTTTTTACCTGGATTATGCCATCGGCTTCTGGCAAACGATGAAGCGGATGTTTATATTTTTTGCGGTGGTCACCTTGTTTATTTCGACCATTGGGCTATTCGGGCTGATCCTGTTTACTGTCAGGCGCCGAACAAAAGAGATCGGTGTCCGGAAAGTGCTGGGCAGTTCGATCATTACGGTCTATTGGCAGCTTTCTTCTGAAGTGATTTATATGCTTGGCTTTGCCGTAATTCTCGGTTGTCCGGCCGCCATGGTGATTTATAAAGCCATGCCCGGTGCGTACAAGGAGCCGCTTTCAGCGCTGGTTTTTGTTGCAGGAATCCTGCTGATCGCGGTGATTGCCCAGCTGACGATCAGTTACCATGTGCTGAAGGTGGCGGTGAGCAATCCGGTGGAGGCACTGCGGTATGAGTAAAATGTCTGAACTGGGATTTATGGGATTAAAGGATTAATATGATTTTGTTAACCTGTATAGTATAAAATGTTCATTATGATAAATTTAACAGGTATTGATAAATATTACGATTCTAAATTTCAGCGGAGTTTTGTGCTGAAGGGCATCAATCTCCACGTAAAAGAAGGGGAATTTCTGAGCATTATGGGACCCAGCGGATCCGGAAAATCGACTTTGCTGAATATCATCGGGTTGCTTGATAAGCCTTCGGAAGGACAGTATACCTTATTTGACAAATCGGTTCTTGACCTGAAAGAAAAGGAGATGGTCGACTATCACCGTCATTTCATGGGGTTCATTTTCCAGGCTTATCACCTGATCGAAGACATGACGGTGGTTGAGAATATTGAAACACCATTGATCTACAAGGGAGTTAAATCCCGTGACCGCAAGGCAATGGTGGCCGATCTGCTCGACCGCTTCAGCATGGTGGCCAAAAAGGATTTGTTCCCACAACAGCTTTCAGGAGGGCAGCAGCAACTCGTGGGCATCGCACGGGCCATCGTTGGTAAGCCCAAACTGCTCCTGGCCGATGAACCGACCGGAAATCTGCACTCTTCCCAGGGAGAAATGATCATGGGGGTACTGGACGAATTGAACAAAGAGGGGATGACCATTATTCAGGTGACTCACAATGAGAGATTTGCGGAGTTCGGGAAGCGGATCATCAGGCTGGAAGACGGGTATTTGTCTAAACTATGATTTTTGTGATTAAATGATTACCATGATTATAAATTATCATTCTATATGAAACCGGCACTGTTTAAATGGATTAATCCGGCAATTTGGGTACTTATCCTTTTGGTTTACATAACTTCTTCATGCAGCAGCAACCGTCTGAAAACCGACGAGAAGAAGCTGGTGAACCAGATTCTCTCTGAAGAAGAACAGTTAGCCCGGCAGGAAGCTAAACGCGCCGAACGCGAAAGGCAACCGGCCGACTCCCTGGCATTATTACCAAAAGGTTTCAGGTTTAATGAGCAACGGGGAGCTGATCCTTTGCAGCCTCCTGTGGTGATCGATATTGCCGGAAGTCTGGAAAACATCAGCGATCTGAAACTCTCTGATGTCGCTTCTGATATTCAATATATCCGGCTGGAACCGGTGCCTGACACCACTCTCCCGCGAAACCTCAGATACAAGTACTACTTTATGGACAACTATCTTGTAGCCCTTAATATTTATGGGATTCACCTGTTTAACAAAGAGGGAAAGTTTATTCGCTCCGTGGTAAAAAACCAGATGACAGGAGTTGATTTTGATGAGAAAAATAACAGGTTGAAATTTTGGAACGATTATACGCTGATTGGAGGAGGTACTGCGGTTTGGGCTCGGGGTAACTCCCTGTTCTATGGCTTTAGCAACAATATCACCGGACAGCGCTCATTGATCGAATACGACTGCAGCAAAGAACAGCTTCTGCCGGAAATTGGATTCAATCCTGAAAATCCCGGAAAAATTACCGGGCTGGGAGAAGTTATTATGGATTTAAATCACGGGAAAACGACACCTCCTCCTCCACGAACCCACCAGGGAATGTTCAGCATGGATCCTGAATTTATGTACTCCGGCATGGGAGCCTTTTCCCCAGATCGCAATACCTATATTTCCAGCTTGAGTGGAAAGAATATGTTGGGTGTCATGGGGAAAAACGGGGATACGTTAGCCATCTTCACAAAGTATGAACAGTTGAAGAATTACACTAAATCGTTGAAGAGGGGAACCGACTTTGGCACGAGGTATGAAAAAGGTGGTAATTATTATTTCCGCAGTAATTTCAATGATACTGTTTTTCAGGTCATTCCGCCCAACAGGTTGCTTCCGTTGTATGTGCTGAATCTGGGGAAATACAAAGTCAGCATCCAGGAAGGAGTAGATCCCGATGTCAAACTGGTTGGGAAAATTATTCCTCAAAATTGGGCTGAAACGAAGAATTATATCTTTTTGACTTTTACCAAAGACAATTATGACTGTACGAACAACCGCAAAAATAAAAGCGTAAAAATATTCCATGCCCTGTTTTCAAAGAGCAAAAAAATGTTGCAGATCGTAAAAAGTGATCCATTCGATTATGAAGCGCCAATACTCATGAACGATCTTGACGGCGGTTATCCTGTCTGGCCCTTGTCCTATCAGACTGCCGCCAACGGGGAGATCCTTATTTCATTGAAAGGGAAAGAGTTATTAAATCATACCCAATCAGCGCTTTTTAAAAATTCCTCAGTGCCTGATATCAAAAGGGAGAAATTAAAACAATTTGCCAATTCGTTAAAAGAGGAGGATGATATTTTGATGATCGTTAAATAAAATGAGACTGTCACCATGCATTTGAACCTGAAAATCTCGCTTCGCAGTTTTAGCAGGAAACCGGTGTATACCGGCATTACTTTCATCGGTTTTACATTTGGAATTGCAGCCGGAATCCTTATCTATCTCTGGATAAGTCATGAAATGAGCTACGATACTTTCCACATGGATTACACGAGGATTTACCGGGCGCTTACCTTATCGAAGCAGGGCGATGAAATCGTAAAATCTGCCGGTTGTTACCGTCCGGTGGCGGCCACCCTGAAAAAGGATTATCCACAGATTGAATATGCCACCTACCTGAGTTTCAGTTCAGAGGATTCACCCTTGCAGCGGCCTGGAAACAGTGAAAAGATTGAAGCCATGCCGGTATGGGTGAACGATGATTTCTTTTCAATTTTCAATGGCTTTGCTTTTATTGAAGGTGATGCTTTTAATGCCATAAAAAATCCATCAGGGATAATTTTATCGGAAAAGGTAGCCCGGAAACTTTTCGGCAGCGAGCCGGCGCTGGGGAAAACGGTCGTCAGCAACAAGTACTTCGAGCAGGTTTATACGGTCACGGGTGTAGTCCGTATTCCGGAAAATTCACACATCGATTTTGGATATCTGCTCACCGAATCAAACAGTATCGTGGCAGGTTATGCCAGCCACTGGGGAGACAAAGCGCACGTTCATGTTTACATAAAATTGAGGAACAATGCCGGCATTGATCAATCTTTTTTGGCAGGTGTTACCAATCACATCAGCCGTTACACCCATAAGACCGACAAACTGATGTTTCAACCCCTGGCGGATATTCACCTTCATTCCGGATATGAGTCCAATCTGTACGATAAAAACCTGGGCAGTTTTATGTATATCTGGATTTTTTCAGGGCTGGCTGTTGTGGTGGTGTTGATGGCTTCGTTCAATTTTTCCGTGCTTTCGGTGGCCAGGTCTTCTGAGCGAGCTACTGAAATCGGGATAAAAAAAGTGAACGGAGCCGGACAAATCCACATCATCGGTCAGTTTATGGCTGAATCCCTGTTTCAGACTTTGCTGGCCACTTGTGCTGGTGCGGCCCTGATCATGTTACTGCTTCCCTGGTTTAACCGTCTAACAGGGCAGTTGATTGATTTTCATTATTCCTTGAAAATGCTGTTCAACCTGGGTGCCATTACCCTTGTCACAGGGATTATAGCAGGAATTTACCCCTCATTCTTCCTTGCATCGCTTCAACCCAAGGGAATATTAAAGAATGGAACCTTAACCGGGTCAAAAAGCGGGATTATCCGGATGCTGGTCACAGTTCAGTTTTTCGTCGCCATTTTTTTCCTGACTGCAACTTTCTTTTTCATGAAACAACTGAACTACATCCGGAACAGAAACCTTGGATTCAGTCATGAGAATATGGTCGTCATACCTACTGGTTTGTGGTATGCCAACTCAGGGTTTAAAAATGAACTGATGAAAAACCCGGATATTCTGGGAGTATCGGCCAGTGTTTATGCACCGGTGGATTTCGGTTGGAAGATTACGATGCCACTTGTCCACCGGGGGATAACCGACAGCATAAACCTTTCGCTTTTTTGGGTGGATGAGGATTTCGCCCGTACATATCAGCTTGAAATGGTCAAGGGCCAGTTCCTGCAGATGGATTACGCCGCCTTCTGGAAGGAAATGAAGAATTCAGGAAAGGAAAAACAGAATGAAGGAGAGCCCGCCCTCACATTCCCGGTGGTTATAAATGAAACCGCAGAGAAAATGCTGGGTTTTAATGATCCGGTCGGACAGCGGCTGGGGGATAAAGTCATTGTCGGTGTAGTGAAAGATTTTCATTTCCGTCCATTGCATCAGCCGATCGGTCCGCTCATGATGCTAAATGATCCGCAGAACATGGGGACCATAAATGTTAAAATTTCCGGAGCGAACAGGGAGAAAACACTCCGGTATATCCGTGATACATACCGGAAATACAGGGATC
>DAIDJX010000068.1 GCA_027451165.1 Prolixibacteraceae bacterium
GTCGAAACAGAAATAACAATTGTCACCGTTGACGTGCAGTTTACCAACTATTTCCGGGAGTTCAATGAAGTCAGTTTCCCATCCTGTTGAACCTAATGTGTGATAGATATCACTTCTCATTTGATTTTGAAATTTGCCGGTTACAGATCAATCTTCTTCAAAAGCCTTATCAATTTACGAATATTTACTGTGTTATCAAAATTTTCAATCATTTTCTTTTCACTTTTCCATACTAAAATGCAGTAAACCAGAAAATTATAAAAAATCCCGGCTCGTTTTTCCGAACCGGGATTTACAGGTACACCAGGACTTTCAGTCCGTCTATTCTTTAGTGAGCTTTTCAATCTCTGTTACCAGTTCCATAATGGATTTTGAGTATTGTTCAGCTGCAAAATCCATCCCAAAAATATTCCCGAGATGCTGCCTGATCCCATCCCAGACCTCAAGACTGTCGGGAGCCCCGTAATTACGCGAAAAAAGCGCGCGGGACCTGGAAATGTCACCCCCATTGTTGTAATGATGGGTGATGATGTGCTCTGCAAATGATTTCCGCACACCTGAATCTTCCCCAACCATAAAGGATGAAGTCTTTGTCCAGTTCCCCAGGAATGCCAGGTTTTCTGTTATGGTTTCATTCAGGACTTCATCGGTGGGTGCAAGGAAAACCGAATCACGGGCATACACCAGGGTAATGCGCGGAAAGAAATCTTTCCGTGGAAGGGTATCATTGATTTGACAGGCATAACAGGTATAAAAATAAGCTGTTTGTTCATACGTATCTGCTATGATCCTATCCCCTTCAAAGCTGAGTTCACTTCCACCGGTAAAGGTAAAAACCTCCCTGAAATGGTTGGGTGACACCTGGGTGAACAGAAAACTTTCATTGCAGCAGTGCATCCCCCCTGTGTACCAGGTCAGGTACAATTCCTGCTTCCCGTCCCTGTTCAGGTCAAGATATGTGATCTTTTTGGAATTAAGGTCATCCGGGAAATCAGTAGTATCCGGAAATTCACTTAACAGTACTTGTTCCCCGTTCCGGAATTCCAGCACAACCTCCTGACTCGCTTCCCTGAAAGTACCTTCAGGATAGGTAGCGTTTTCCGCTGTCATTTCACCGGGAGTCTTGAAGAAACGTGTACGCAGGTCAGGCCAAAAGATAACCATCAGGAGAATCAGTCCCGCAACAAATGCGATGACAAGACCCCTGGCGAATTTTCCTGATTTTACAGTTTCCATTTATTTTATGGGAAATTTCCAGATGCCGGAGTTATATTAATTCAGACTGAACACCACAGGTTTGCCCAAACCAGCTTTCTCCAGAGGCTTCAACTGCGTTTGTGCATCTCCCACTACCACGTAAAACATTCGGCCGGGTTCAATGTATTTTTGTGCAGTTGCTTTCATCTGATCCTGGTTCAACGACCGGAGAAGAGATTCCTCCTGTTTGATGTAATCATCCGGAAGGTTGTTGGTCGTCCTGGTATACAGCATTTCGAGCAGTGAACCAAGGGTTTCAAAACGACGGGCATTACCTTTCAGCAGGGAAGCTTTGGTGAAGTCGACGGTTGCCTGAGGAATATCGCTCCGGTAACCCTCCATGATGCTTTTAAACAGCGAAACCGATTCCAGGGTGGCATCAGACCGCACCGCAGCGTTGGCCGTAAAGGTGCCGTATTTATCTGATCCAGAAAACCAGGAATATGCGCCATAGGTAAATCCTTTTTCTTCCCTGAGGACCATAAAGAGTTTGGCGCTGGCAGTTCCCCCAAGGAGGTAGTTGGTAACTTCCGCCTTATAGTAATCGGGATGGTTCCTTGGGATAGAAATATTACCGATATTGATTACCGATTGTTTTGAGTTGGGAACATCAACAAAATAGAGGGCTGATTTTTCCGGAAGCGGAGGAAATGTTAGTTCAGGAAATACCACTTCCTTTGCCTGCCACCGGGAATTCAGGGAAGTCAGGGCTTTCTCCACCCTGGCCTTGTCAACATCGCCGACAACCAATAGATTGGAGACAGACGGAGAGATGTATTTAGCATAAAAGGCTTTTAAATCATCCAGTGTAATGGCTTCAGCACTTTGCACAGTGCCTTGTGCATCAGACGAAAGAATATTTCCCTCTCCAAAGATCAGTTTATCCAGGGTCCTGGAAGCCAGATAATTCGGGTCCGACAAGTTCCTTTTCAGGTTGTTGATGGTCCGTGTTTTGTTCAGCGCAAACTGCTCCTCATCCCAGCGGGGTTCCAATAATATTTCCTCCACCAGGGAGAGAGTCTTTTCAAAATTCCTGGATAACGTACTGACCGAAACCATGATGTCTTCATCACGGCCCCTGACAGTAATGGATGCTCCAAGACGTTGGATGGCTTCTTCCAGTTCTTCCGGAGTAAGATTCTTTGTGCCTTCGTTCATCATGGCAGCTGTAAAGCGTGCTACCCCTGGTTTGGCAGGATCGTCCAGCATATGTCCGCCTTTGATGACCAGCAAATAATTGATCAGCGGCAGTTCCTTCTGTTCAATGCCACTGATTTTCATACCGTTGGGGGCTTCTGATTTCCAAACTGCCGGCAATGTCAGAGACGGATCCGGACCGGGAACAGGAGCTGAAGAACGGTCTATTTTACTCGGGGTCTTTTTGATTTCTTCTTCTGCCGTTTGGGCAACCTCTTTTTGTGTTGCCTTCGTGATATCTTCTTCCACAATGCCTGCATTTACGGCACTCTGGGTAATGAGCGCTGACTGGCCTTTAGGTACGAAGGACGTTTGTACAAAATTCTTTCCTTTGATGTACTTGTTGTACACGTTAAGGACATCTTCCCGGGTTACACCCTTGATCAAATCTACTTCCTTCATAAGGTAATCAGGGGAACCGGCTAAGGCATCATAATAAGCCAGCATAAATGATTTGCCCATCACACTGCTGATGTTGTTGTAAAAATCAGTCTCCAGGCGGGCTTTTATTCTTTCTATGTCATTTTCGGTGAAACCTTCTTTTTCGAACAGGTCATAGGATTCAAATATGGCTTTTTCCACTTTGTCAAGACTGGTATCCGGGCTGGCCGTTACCGAAATCCGGAATTCGCTGGCCAGTTCCTTGGCACTGTAATATACCGACACTCCTGATGTCAGCTTCTTGTCTTTGACCAACACCTTGTACATGGGCGATTTTTTCCCCTGCCCCAGTAGTTGAGCCAGAACATCCAACGCATATGATTCCTTACTGAACATCTGAGGAACGGGATAAACCATATTGAGTTGTGGTACACGGGCAAAGTTGTCTTCATGCCACAGTTTCCTGGTCTCCGCAAGGGTCACATTCATCGGTTCCATTTTCTTCACTTCAGCACCAGCCGGAATCTCTCCAAAATACTTGTTGATCATGGCTTTGACAGAATCAGCATCATAATCCCCGGATACCACCAGCGTTGCATTATTAGGAACATAGAATTTTCCATGGAAAGCCTTGACATCCTCAATAGTGGCATTCTGGAGATCCTGCATTTCCCCGATGACATCCCAGCTGTAAGGATGCCCCTGGGGATACAGGTTTTTCAGGAGCAGGGATTCTGTAAAACCATAGGGCATGTTATCTACTCCCTGCCTTTTTTCATTCTGAACCACGTTCTGCTGTAAGGCAAATGATTGTGGGGTTACCGTATTGATGAGATATCCCATACGGTCGGATTCCAGCCACATAGCCAATTCCAGTGCATTCTTGGGGACCACTTCAAAATAAATGGTCTGATCAAAGCCGGTACCGCCATTTAACTCACCTCCCGCTCCTTCTATAAATTTAAAATACTGGTCTTCACCTACATTCTCCGAGCGTTGGAACATCATGTGCTCAAACAGGTGGGCAAATCCTGTTTTCCCCGGGACCTCGCGGTTGGAACCCACATGATAAAGAATGGCCAGAGAAGTAATCGGGTCGGATTTGTCAGCATTCAGGATAACCGTCAGCCCGTTGTCCAGTTTGTACTTTTCGAAAGGCAGCGACAACGTCGCTTTTTTGTTTTGCTGGCATCCTGCAAAAACCAGGATGGCCAGTAGTGTCATAATTTTAAATAATTGTTTCATAGCTTTTTATTTGTAAAGAACAGGTTTACCAAAGCCAATTCCCTCAAGGGCATCCAGTTGTGTTTTGGCATCGCCGACAACCACATAATACATTCTGGCCGGATTGATATGTTTTTGAGCCATTTCCATAACTTTCGCCGGAGTCAGTTCTTTCACATAAGCCTCTTCCTTTTTGATGTAATCCCAGGGCAGGTTGTAAGAAGCCATCGTGCTGATCATCCCCAGCAAGCCCTGCAGGGTCTCAAACCGGAGAGCATTACCTTTCATAAGGGCCGATTTGGTGAAATCGACGTATTCCTGCGGCACATTCTGACGGTATTTTTCCATTTCCGTTTTAAAGATGGTCACTGATTCAAGGGTGGAATTGGTTCTGACCTGGGAAGAAGCTGAAAATGTACCATAGTTTGATGAACCTGAAAATGAGGATCTTGCTCCATAGGTAAATCCCTTTTCCTCCCTGAGGATCAGGTTAAACAGACCGTTGAAAGAACCTCCCAGTTTGTAATTGGCGACATAAGCCGGATAGAAATCAGGATCTTTGCGGGATAGCGCAGGATACCCGATATTGATAACCGATTGTTTGGCGCCGGGAACATCTACAAAATATACTTTTGAAGCTTCAGGAGCTGCAGGCACCTTGATTTCCGGTAGTTTAACCTCTTTGCGGGGCCATTTGCCATTTAATCCTGCGAGTGCTTTTTCAACACGGGGTTGGTCAATGTCCCCGACAATCAGAAAACGGGCGAGGGCAGGGGTGAAGTTCTCTGCATAAAATGCTTTCAGGTCATCCATGGTAATAGCGCTGACCGATTCTTCAGTTCCGCTGACATCAACAGCAAGGATACTCTCCCCAAACATCAGCTTGTTCAGCGTTTTCCCGGCCAGATAGTCAGGAGAAGCTGCACTTCGTTTCAATCCGTTGATGATCCTGCTCTTGGCAAGGGCAAAGGCCTCATTGTCCCAGCGGGGCTCCAGCAACATCTCTTGTACCAATTCCATCGTTTTCTCGAAATTCCTGGATAGGGAGGAAACAATAAACGTAATGTCTTCATCGGAAGCGGAAACCCGGATACTCGCACCCAACATGCTGATGGCAGCTTCCAGTTGTTCAGGAGTTTTGTTTTTTGTGCCTTCATTGAGCATGGTAGCTACCAGGCTGGCAACTCCGGCCTTGTCGACCTTGTCGAGCAGATGTCCGCCTTCAAGAACCAGGGCATACTGAACCAGCGGAAGTTCCGACTGTTTAATGCCCCAGTATTGGATACCTCCCGATAATGCACCTGTCCAGGCTTTGGGGATAGTCACTTCAGGATCTTTTCCCAGCGGAGGCATTACAGAACGGTCAAAAGTAGACGGCGACTTCAGCACCTTATCTTCAACGGCCTTATCAACCTTAACTTCGGCAGCTTTGGTAACGTCTTCCTCAACAATACCGGCATTGACAGATCCTTCAGCCATCAGGTTCTTTTGTCCTTTCGGAACAAAACTGGTTTCAACAAAATTTTTTCCTTTTAAATATTTGTTGTAAACCGCTTTGATGTCGTCCATGGTTACGGCCATGGTATTTTCAAATTCCTTTTTGAAATAGCCGGGATCACCGGTATTCATGGTGTATTCAGCCAACGTGAAGGCTTTCCCCTGGACGCTCGAAAACCTGTTGTAAAAAGATGTTTCAAATTCATTTTTCAACTGGGTCAGATCATCCTGCGTAAACCCTTCCTTTTCAAATCTTTCAAAACCTTCAAAAATGGCTTTTTCGACATCGTTCAGGTTGACGCCGGGATTGGCCTGGACACTGATGGTAAATGAGCCGGCCAGTTCCTGTGATCCATTCCGGGCCATTACCCTTGAGGTCAGTTTCTTCTCTTTGACGAGAATATTGTATAAGGGAGATTTTTTACTTCCGGCAAGTAGATTTCCCAGAAAATTCAGGGAATAGGAATCTTTGGAAAAGCGTTCAACAGTCGGGAAAACCATAGTAAGCTGTGGCGCTTTCGCAAAATTATCTTCATGATAAAGCCTTGTTGTTTTAGATAGGGTTACCGGCATCGGTTTCCGGGGAGCTATTTTTTCGCCAGCAGGCAAATCACCGAAATATTTCTGCACCAACGATTTAACCTGAGCTGCTTCAATATCTCCCGAAATCACAAGGAAAGCATTCGACGGGGAGTAAAATTTCCTGTGGAAGGCTTTAACATCTTCCACAGTAGCATTGGTCAGGTCCTCCATTTTACCGATAACCGTCCAGTTGTAAGGATGTCCTTCAGGATAGAGCGTTTTCAGGATAATTTCCTGACTGAAACCGTAAGGTGCATTATCATAGCTCTGCCTTTTTTCATTCTGCACTACATTCTGCTGGTTAACAAAAGCAGCCTGGGTTACTGTATTTTCAAGGAACCCCATCCGGTCAGATTCCATCCACAACACCATTTCCAGTGCATTTTTGGGAACCACCTCGTAATAATTAGTCCTGTCCTGACTGGTGCTGCCGTTGAGATTGCCACCTGCCCCCTGGATGTTTTTGAAGAACTGATCTTCACCAACATTTTCTGACCGTTGGAACATCATGTGCTCAAATAAGTGGGCAAAGCCGGTTTTACCTGGAGTTTCCCGACTGGATCCTACATGGTAGTAGATGGCTACCGATACAATCGGATCTGATTTGTCCTGGTGAAGAACAACAGTCAGCCCGTTCTTAAGGGTATACTTTTCAAAGGGAACTGAAAAGTTTCCAGAGGCGTATGACTTTGTTAAAATACTGAAAAACAATAGCATAATAGGGAAAATCAATAAGACTTTTTTCATTTTAACGTAGTTTATGTTTTATAAAATCAAGGCCTGAAAATACAATATTTATCTATTCAGGATGAGCATTTGACTGTCGTAAAATCATTAAGTTTGAAAAAAATTGGTAAAACAGCGCTATGGGTAAGTTTTCATTGTTTTTATTGCTGATAATCTTTCCTTTTTCAATAGCGGTAGCACAAACCAGGGTTGCAGACCGTTCCATGCTGACAATTGCAGAGGCGGAACGGTTGGCCAGGCTTCCGCTCCACTGCCTCGGGAAGGAATATCCCAACAAACTCAGCCAGACTCTGGCCGATTCATCGGAACTACGATCACCGGATGAGCTGCATCCCGCATTTTATGGTTGTTTCGACTGGCACTCTTCAGTGCATGGCCATTGGATGCTGGTCAGGCTGCTGAAAATTTATCCGGGCTTGTCCACATCCGGGGAAATTCGACGAATCCTTGCCGCAAACCTGACGGAGAAAAATATCCTGGCAGAGGTCGCTTATTTCAATAAGCCGCATGAAAGATCTTATGAACGAACATATGGCTGGGCATGGTTCCTGAAACTGGCGGAAGAATTGCACACCTGGGAAGATCCGCTGGCTCGCCAGCTCGAAACCAATCTGCAACCCCTGACCAGCAAAATAGTTGAACTTTACCTGCAATTTCTTCCTAAGTTGAACTATCCCCTCAGGGTGGGGGAACACCCCAATACAGCATTCGGACTGGCCTTTGCCTGGGATTTTGCCCGGTCCACCCAGCATGATTCGCTCAGGGTATTGATTGAAAAACGGGCCAGAGATTTTTATTTTAACGATGAAGGTTGTCCACTGACCTGGGAACCCGGAGGTTTTGATTTCTTCTCTCCCTGTCTGGAGGAAGCTGACCTGATGCGTAGAATTCTTCCACAGAAGGAATTCATGATCTGGTTCAGGAAATTCCTTCCTGCATTTTCTGACCCCGCTTTTCAGCTTGAGCCTGGACGGGTCAGTGACAGGAGTGATGGGAAGTTGGTTCACCTCGATGGATTGAATTTCAGCAGGGCGCGCTGCCTTTATGGTATTGCTGCCACCCTGACAGAATATTCTGGATTAAGAGCTACGGCCCAAAACCATATCCAACACTCTTTGCCCTCCATCACCGATGGAAGCTATGAAGGCGAGCACTGGCTGGCCAGTTTTGCATTATTGGCGCTGATCAGTGCAGAGTGAACAAACTTTTTCCTTGTTTTGCTGTTTGGATTGTAAAATTTGTCAGATGAAAGAGTTTATTGTTAAACACAAATGGGCGCTGATTGCAGGTGTGGCCGGTGGAATTGGCGGATTTCTTTATTGGCGCTTTGTGGGCTGTACCAGCGGAACCTGCCCCATCAAATCGGTGTGGTACTGGAGCACGCTCTGGGGGGCAGCGATGGGTTATCTGCTTGGAGATATGGTCAACGACTGGTTTGTCAGAAGGAAACTCAAAAAAAACAGTCAGTCTGCTGATAGCGAAGAAAATCCGTCATTATGAGAAAGTGGATCATCCTGTTGTTTTTAGGTTACCTGTTTCCGTCATGCCTACAGGACAAAACAGGTCAGGGGGTAATCACCTATGCCAATATTGAAAAGCATATTGTGGAATTGTCGTCCGACAAATACCTGGGCAGGATGCCGATGTCGGCCACGGAATCGGCAGTTACCGGCTATATAGCCGGTCAGATGAAGGAAATTGGCCTGGAACCGGCAGCAAATGACAGTTATTTTCAGGAAGTTCCGATTCTCAGCGTTTCATCGACGATTTCCCCGGTTTTACATTTTTCCACACCGGCAGGTGCTCTTGACTTGCCAAAGATGACGGGATATGTTTCTTTCACCCGGAAAATGGAAAAGGAACCAACGCTGACAGATTCTGAAGTAATTTTTGCAGGCTTCGGGATATTAGCTCCGGAATTCGGACGAAATGATTTTGAGGGTGTGGATGTCAAAGGGAAAACCATTATTGTATTTGTGAATGATCCGGGTTACGGGACTGAAGGCGACTATTTCAGGGGAAATACCATGACTTACTATGGCCGCTGGACCTACAAATTTGAGGAAGCAGCCCGGCAGGGAGCAAAAGCCTGCTTTATCATCCATGAAACCGGTCCGGCTGGTTATGGTTGGAATGTGGTAAGCAACAACGGGGAATCCACCAAACTCTACCTGGTACCGGAAAATGGATACAGCGACCGTTGCGATCTGGAAGGCTGGATTTCGCTGGAAAGCGCCCGCGAATTATTCAGTCGCTGCGGCTATGACCTGGACCAGCTGAAAGAAAAAGCCAAATCTCCCGGTTTCCGGTCTTTCCCCTTACCATTACAGGTATCGGGATGGATAAAGAACAGCTTTCAAACCGGGGTTTCACGGAATGTATGCGGACTGGTGAAGGGTAGTAAACGTCCTGAAGAGGTTGTTGTTTATACGGCACACTGGGACCATTTGGGCATAGGTACAGCAGTTAAGGGGGATTCTGTTTACAATGGAGCAACTGACAATGCTTCCGCTGTTTCCTGGATGCTGGAAATTGCCAGGGCATTTACTACGGGCGCAAAACCGGAACGCTCTGTCCTGTTCATCAGCCCGACTGGTGAAGAATCCGGATTACTGGGTGCTGAATATTATGTCAGTCATCCTCTCTTTGACCTGAAAAAAACCGTGGCCTGCATCAATACCGATGTGCTACTGTTTGCCGGGAAGTTTAACGATGTAACCCTGACCGGCGATGGGTATTCTGAACTGGATGAATGGGTGAAAGAAGCTGCACTGGCACAGGGCAGGTATATCACTTCTGATCCCGAACCAGGCAATGGCATGTTTTTCCGCTCCGACCATTTCCCTTTTGTAAAGAGAGGCATTCCTTCCATTTTTGCTAAAGGCTATACCGATGCTGCTAAATTGGGACCCGAAAAAACACGCGAAATGATAAAACAGTACTGGAAAACGGTTTATCATTCGCCCCAGGATGAATATGTTCCGCAAAGAGACGATCTAAGTGGCCTGGTGGATGACGCTGTGCTTATGTATTCGGTCGGAATGAAACTGGCCAATACAACGGCTTTCCCTGGCTGGAAAGAAGGGGCGGGGTGGAAACGTTAACAAGTATTTCGGATTTCGGATGTAAAATTTCGGATTGAAAGGCAGGAGAGCCCGCAGGCAAATCCGAAATCGGACATCCGAAATCCGAAATTCAATTAAATCCGAAATCGTACATCCGAAATCCGAAATACAATTAAATCCGAAATCGTACATCCGAAATCCGAAATCAGAAATATCCAATCATATTATGTGCATGTTTTAGCATGCCTTTTTTATCCATCAGGAAAAGGACAAAATCGACAATGCATTCCGTATCAAACTCAGCCCTGTTGAAGGTTACATCAAAGATTTCCGGTTGATCACTGTGTTTGTCGAGGACTGCTTTCCGGTAAGCCAGGCGGTCTTTTTCTTCTTCGATGATAAACTTCCTGGCCTCCTCTTTTCCAAGATGGTTTTTCCCCATTATCGAATTGATTTTGAATTCATCGGGGGCAACCAGTCTGATATGGATGGCGTTTTTGATACTTCCTGCAATTACATTTCCTGCTCTTCCTACAATTATACAATGCCCGTCTTCTGCAAAGCTCTTGATAACGTCGACAACCGTATGTCTCACCTTTTTTTCACTGATGCTTCTTTTTTCCCTGAAGGTGTATAAAATATCATCAAAGGCAGTCCGGTCAAACTGTTTGAAGATTTTTGCCACTTTATCCGGCTCAAGGTCAAGTTCTCTTGCGCTGATTTGAAAAATTTCCTTGCTCAGCACTTTCCAGTTTTCCTGGTGATGTAATTGTTGCAGTTTTTCTTTCAGGGCATTGGCCAACTCAAGACCTGAACATCCCACTTCCCTTGAAATGGTAATAACCGGTCCCGGTTCTTTGTCAGTACTTCCGGAGAGTTGTGACTGGACAACCCTTTTATTCAAGTAGCTAAGTAAAGAATTTGCCATAACATCTGGTTTTAACATTATGTATTACGTTTTTTATTCCTGATGGTTCTGTTTTTTTTGGATTGTTTAAACGGGTTAAAGCCCTTTCGTAAAAAAAACTTTCCCTGGTCTTGACTCCCGTAAACAAATGCTTATTTTAGGGCGAATTTTAATAGTAAGGCTATGTTCAATAAAGAAACCTATATCAGGCGCAGGCAAATCCTGATGCAAAAAGTGCAAAAGGGATTGATTCTGCTTTTGGGCAATGAAGAATCGCCCATGAATTATCGTGACAATACCTATCATTACCGGCAGGACAGCAGTTTCCTCTATTTCTTTGGAATCGATGCTCCCGGAAAAGCCGGGTTATTAGATCCTGAATCTGGTGAGGCCATCCTTTTTGGTGATGATGTGGATATTGAAGACATCATATGGATGGGGCCGCAGGATTCAATGACTGATATCGGAGCCCGGTCCGGGGTGGGGAAGACCTTCCCTTTTGCGAAATTGTATGATCAGGTATCTTTGGCAAATCAACAAGGAAGGAAAGTTCATTTTCTGCCCCCTTACAGGGCTGAGAACAAGCTTCTTTTGCAACGGTTAACAGGAATTGAAACTGGCAGGCAAAAAGAATATGCCTCTGTGGAACTTATAAAAGCCATCGTTTCCCTGCGATCGGTTAAGGAACCCGTTGAGATAGAAGAGATTGAAAAAGCCTGTGCAACCGGTTATGCGATGCATCTCTGCGCTATGGAAATGGCTCAACCCGGAATGCGTGAGCAGGAGATTGCCGGCAGAATGGAGGGAATCGCCATATCTGGCGGAGGATCTGTTTCTTTCCCTATCATTCTTTCCCAGAAAGGGGATATCCTGCACAACCATAGCCATTCGATGATGCTGGAAAAAGGACGTTTACTGGTGGTAGATGCCGGCGCTGAGTCGTTGGAACATTATGCCTCTGATTTTACCCGTACCATTCCTGTAGGTGGTGAGTTTACCCCACAACAGCGCGATATTTACGATATCGTCCTGGCTGCCAATAATAC
Source organism: Prolixibacteraceae bacterium (assembly GCA_027451165.1). GTDB lineage: Bacteria > Bacteroidota > Bacteroidia > Bacteroidales > Prolixibacteraceae > UBA1413. The sequence goes on from DAIDJX010000068.1 coordinate 11,904, forward strand.
AGCTACCCAACTAATCAGGCCGGGAGTTACCTATCTTTCTGTTCATTTGGATGTTGCCAGGGTTATTGCCCGTGGTCTCAAAGATTTGGGCCTGATGAAAGGAGATGTGGAAGAAGCTGTTGCAGCTGGAGCCCATGCCCTCTTTTTCCCCCACGGATTGGGGCATATGATGGGCCTTGATGTGCACGATATGGAAGATATTGGTCAGATTTATGTAGGCTATGACGAAGAAGTGATACCGGTTAACCAGTTTGGTACCGCTTATTTACGGCTGGGACGTCGTTTGGAGCCAGGTTTTGTTATCACCAACGAACCAGGAATTTACTTTATTTCAGCTTTGATCGACCAGTGGAAATCAGGCAAGATGCATGAACAATATATCTGCTATGAAAAACTGGATAAGTACCGTGGGTTCGGCGGAATCAGAATCGAAGATGACATTCTGGTAACAAAGGAAGGCGCCAGGATTCTGGGTCAGAGAGTACCGGCAACCGCAGAAGAAATCAGTAAATCTGTCAGGGGAGCGTAAGCTTTTCTTTCCGGAATTGATTTTCAGGTTTGCTTTTTCTCAACGATCAGGCAGACCTTTCCTTTACCAGGATCCGGTGATAAAAATAACTCAGTTCTGTCTGGATTTCATCCCGGATCTCCCGGCAGGAGGCCTTTATGTCTTCCGGATCTTTATAGAGGACAAAGGGATTTTCAAAACCAAGGTGCATCTTTCTTTTGGCTTTTACCGCCGGCAATTTAAGATCTTCGGCAGTGCCGTCACCAACGGTAATCAGGAAATCGAATTCTATCCCGGCGTAACGGTCAAATTTTTCGGGTTTTTTCAGCGCGATGTGGATTCCGATCTCTGCCATTACTTCAATGGCAATCGGATCAATCTCTTCAACAGTATCCAGTCCGGCTGAATATATCTCAAGAGATTTATCCATATTCCGGAGCAGTGCTTCGGCAATCTGGCTGCGACAGGAATTACGGCGGCTCAGAAAAAGAATCTTCATAATCAGGTTTATTTTCAGGCTGAAAAGGTAATGAAAATGCAAAAGAGTATGAAAAATTAACAGCCCTTTTTAAGATTTAACATATATCCATTATGCTGTTTTACAACATGTTTTTGCACCGGAACATCCATTTTTACTGTTTTCACGCCTGAAATCAGTGAAAAGCGTCTTCGGATAGCCATTTTATACAGATCCTCCTCATGGGTGATGCTCAAAAAAATTACGATTTATCAGAAAACTTTCGGTATTTTTGCACAATTGTCTATTTTCGTGGCTCAATGACGAAGCTGGCTTTGTCCTACTAATGATTAAAAACTGTGTACATGGCATCTAAAGATCTGAAAAACTCAAAAGAGTTAGAATCACCAGAAGGTGATGTTTTGAAAACGACCGAAAATTTACCCGAATCTGCAACTGCTGATCAAACTGAAGAGATGGAAATCCCATCCGGAGAAGTTATACCAGATGTAGTTACAGAAACTGTGGAAGAAGTAAAGGTTCATGAACCCGTTGAAGAAGTGGTGGCT
>DAIDJX010000069.1 GCA_027451165.1 Prolixibacteraceae bacterium
CGGGGTATAACACATGGTAAAATACTCCTTCCCGAGCGAAACCATCGGATACACTACAGCCACATCCGAAGAGTTGTTGTCATGGTTCAACGCATACACATTGACCGGATTATCAGCATTGAGGTGAATACCCATGTTCAGAACCTGTTCTGAAACAGTAGGTTCTACAAGTGAATAGGGTATGGATACACGGGTGGCGCTGTTGGCAGCCACACTTCCGGAATAAAAAGCAGTAACTGATTTCCCTGTAAAGATGGAAAAATTGGCCCCTTCCCTGGAAGTTACCGTAATCTCCAGGTAATGATTGCTGGAAGAATTTCTACCCTGTAAAAAACCAAACCAGAATTCCCTGCCTTCCGTCGAGCGGTGGCATTTCGTATCCGTAGTCTGAGCATAACCCCAACCGGCTGTCAGGGTGCAGAAAAAAAGCAATATGATTCTGAAGAGAAAATGCATCATTTATCGGCTGATAAAATTGAGAAATATTTCCGACCTAAATACTTTACAGGATAAAAATGTAAAATCCCCCCTTTCGCTTCCAATTTATTGGCAGATTTTGTTACTTCACATGACCAATAAATAACTATCCAAGACCATTTCTTTAAAAAACAGGGTATTCTTTATTCTTCCCATCATTCTGTTGATGTTGTCTCCGGTTAAAGCGCAAAAAACGTTCACCATCCGCTTTGACAGCAGCAAAGAGGTTTCGGGACAGAAATTTGCCCTCCGGGACATTTCACCCGGACTGCCGGAAAACTGGGACGACTATAACTTTGTGGTGCTGGAATTCATGATTTCCACCCCCCAGCGTTTCCACGTCGGGTTTACCACCGACCAGGGGTATAACGAGCTGAGGGTGATGAGTTACATCCCGGGAGGCTGGAATAAACTGGCCATCCCCCTGAAATTCTACCGCCAATTGCCGGGGGCCGCCACTGACCTGGCCGCCACCTACAACCAGCCCCGGTATACCGGCTGGATCAACCTGGGCGGAAAACGGGGACTACTGCATGGAGTGGACAGCATCGGCATCCGCATGCGGGCACCCATCGGGAATCCTGAGCTTAAAATCCGCTCGGTTTCGCTCTCAGTGGAAGATCCCGGAGACCAATACCTGGGGAAAAAACCGGTGGTCAACCCATTCGGCCAGTGGAACCTGGGAAAATTCGAAGGGAAAATCAATTCATTCAGTCAATTGAAAAGCGAATGGAAATCAGAAGAGAGCGAAACAGTTCCTTCCAATCCCTACAACTATTCAAAGTTCGGCGGATATCTGTTTGCCAGACAGAAGGCAACCGGTTTTTTCAGAACAGAAAAAGTTGACGGGAAATGGTGGTTTGTCGATCCTGAAGGCTATTTGTTCCTGTCGGTGGGAGTTGACTGCGTGTCGCCGGGCGGGGGTGGCAATGTCAGGGATATTGACCATCGCCGGAATTTTTTTACCGAACTGCCACAGGAAATACCTGGCGCAAGCCCGGGCAGACTGGGAGGGGGCATTTCTTTCGGAACCTGGAATCTCTTCAGGCGATATGGTGAAGATTTCCGGGAGAAATCGAGGGAAATGATCATCCTCAGAATGGAAAAATGGGGTCTGAATACCATTGCCAACTGGTCATCTCCGGATGTTTACGGCATGAATCGCAAAGCTTTTATGTTGCAGATGAGGGGTATCGGCATTGAAGCCGGACTGATGGGACTGCCCGATGTTTATGACCCCGGATTTGCCGGAAAGGTGGATGCCGCCTGTAAATCCTTCTGTGAACCTTACCGGGACAATCCCTGGCTGATCGGTTATTTTACCGCCAACGAACCTTCGTGGCATGGGCAGGAGGTACGTCTGTGCCAGATGATCCTCGACGGGGAGGATCGTCCGGTAAAAACCGCATTGAAAGCCTTTCTGGCCACCTCCGACACCCCGGAAAGAAGAAAACTGTTCATATTCGATACTTTCCGCATTTTCCTCCTTACCGTTGACGAAGCCATTCAAAAATACGACCCCAACCACCTCAACCTGGGTATCCGCTTCGGAAATGTTTCCGGGATGGAAAAAGAAATTCTGGAAATTTGCGGTGAAATTTTTGATGTTTTCAGTTTCAACTGCTACGATCTGTATCCCAAAAAGGAGATGATGGACCGGGCCATGGAAATCACCGGTCTGCCCATGATCATCGGGGAATACCACTTCGGAACGGTGGACCGCGGCATGGCGCAATCCCTTTGGCAGGTCAACAACCAGGAGGAGAGAGGTGTGGCTTACCGGTATTATACGGAAAGGGCCTATGCCCATCCCGGTCTGATAGGGACCGCCTGGTTCCAGTGGGCAGACCAGGACCTGCTGGGCCGCCGTGACGGGGAAAATTATAACTGCGGTTTTATCGATGTAACCGACCGGCCTTATCCACACCTGGTGAAAGCAGTTTCAGAAACTTCTTCAAGGCTCTTTAAGATTCATTCCGGAAGACTCCAACCGGTTGCACAGGAGCCGGTAAAAGCCCGGGGCCATGGCGGGATGCCGGACTTTTGGAATAAATAAAAGATCTGATTTTAAACCATTAACATTAAATCTTATCAAATTTCCGATATTCCAGTCTGAATGAAAATCAGGATCAATACCATGAAAAAGACATTAACCATCATTTGCCTGCTTTTGATTTGTCAATTCCTTGTCCGTGCTCAGGAATCCTCTTCCTGGTTTTCCGTGAAGGAATTAAGGCCACAGGTATGGGTGATCGGGGATCACGGGGCCGACAACATGTATGTTATTGAAGGTAGCGACAGCGCCCTTCTCGTCGATACAGGGCTTGGTGCTGCCGACCTGCTTGCCTGCGTGAAAAAGATCACATCCAAACCGCTGATCGTGGTGAACACCCACGGGCATCCCGATCATTCCGGTGCCAATTACCAGTTTGAAAAAGTTTACATGCATCCGGCTGATTTTGAGGCTGCCCGGAGTTATAACACCCCGGAAGCCAGGTCGGGCGCCTCCCGTTCCATGACCGGCGATGCTGCCCCGGGGGAGGAGGAAAAATTCAAGGGAGAAATTCATAACACTAAATTGATGGCCGTTCATGAAGGAACCATTTTTCACCTGGGTGGCAGAAATATCCGGGTGATGGAAACACCGGGTCATACCCCCGGAAGCCTTTGTTTCCTCGATGTGGAAAATAAATTGTTCTTTTCCGGGGACAACAACAATGGACTGGTATGGCTTTTCCTGGGTAACTGCCTGCCCTTGAACAAGTACCTTGTTACTCTTCAGAAGCAGGAAAGCCGTCTGTACGAATTTACCACTCTCCTTCCGGGTCATGGCCCTGAAATGTCATCTCAATTTGTCAAAGACCAGGTGAAATGTGTTCAGGGCATTCTGGATGGATCCCTGGAACGGAAGCCCTACCAGTCGTTTGCCGGAAATGCCATGATTGCGACTTTCGGGAAAGCCAGTGTGGCCTTTAATCCGGATAATTTGTGACATTTCTTCGTGCCTTCGTGGCAAAAAACATTGCATTTTTATTTTACACATAACATACTATGAAAAAAGCATTTACCAGTTTCATCGTTGCATTGATTATGCTGTTCTCATCAGGATATTCAGCATTTTCCCAGTATGGCCCGCGGATACCCAAATCTCCGGAAATCAATGCCAACAACTCTGTTACCTTCCGTCTGCTCGCCAAATCGGCTGTTAAAGTCGGCCTGAGTGGCAATTGGATGCCCGGATGGGGCACCGTAATGGACATGAAAAACGATACCGGTCTCTGGACCCTGACGGTAGATCCCCTTCCTTCAGAAATGTACACCTACGTTTTTGTCGTGGATGGTGTCCGGACCATCGATCCGGGAAATCCCCTGACGGTCAGGGATGGTACCCGCATTGAAAGCATGTTCATGGTTCCCGGTGATAAGGCTTCCCTTTATGCCGTGAATGACGTTCCCCACGGAACGCTGCAGAAAGTCTGGTACAACTCGGCGGTGCTGGGGATGGAGCGGTTGATGTATGTATACACCCCCCCGGGATATGCCACATCCAGCCAGAAATATCCTGTTTTGTATTTGTTGCACGGGGCAGGAGGAGATGAAGATGCCTGGACCACCCTGGGCCGGACCCCCCAGATCCTGGACAACCTGATCGCTGCCGGAAAAGCCTTACCCATGCTGGTGGTGATGACCAACGGAAATCCCTGGCAGGCCGCTGCTCCCGGTGCAGGACCGGAGAAGCCCGACCAGGGAACACCAAACATCGGAGCCATGGGCCAGGGTAAATTCGAGGAAAGCCTTGTGAAGGATGTTGTTGCGTTTATAGAAAAAAACTACCGGGTTTCAGCCAGCAAGGAGAACCGGGCCGTTTCCGGACTTTCCATGGGCGGCATGCAGACCATGAACATTGCCAATACCTACCCTGAAGTTTTCTCTTATTACGGGGTGATGAGCATGGGATTGATGGATATGTCACGCTTTGGCGGGAAAAACGATCCGGAAGCCAGACTGAAAAGCCTCGAAGCATTGAAAAAAAGCGGGGTGAAACTCTATTGGATCGGATGCGGAAAGGAAGATTTCCTGTACAACAGTGTGACCGACCTTCGCAAATTTTTAGATGACAACAAGTTTAAGTACGAATACCTGGAAACTTCCGGAGGCCATACCTGGCCCAACTGGCGGATCTATCTGTCGGAACTGGCACCGAAACTTTTTAAATAAAATGTCATTTGCACTTCGTGCGTCATTGGCCCTGCGGCGTCATTGGCCTGCGGCGTCATTGGCCTGCGGCGTCATTGGCCTGCGGCGTCATTTGCTTCGCGTCATTGACGTGCGAAGCACCAATGACCAATGACGTGCGAAGCACCAATGACCAATGACGCGCGTAAGCGCAAATAACCAATGACGCGCGTAAGCGCAAATGACCAATGACCAATGACCATATGAAAACCAACCGCAGAAAATTTTTCCGGACCATGGGAGCCGGAGCCGCGGCAGCCGGACTTTCTCAGGTGCTGCCATTAAACACATTTGCCGCGGGTAGTGAATTTGCAGCAGGTGATTCCGATGATCAGCAACTGCTGGTCGGGGATAACATCGCCATTGCACCAACCCAATATGGCAAAGTGCAGGGCTTTATACTCCGGAAAATATTTTGTTTCCGGGGTATTCCCTATGGGGCCGACACGTCCGGAAAAAACCGGTTCATGCCCCCTAAGCCGCCGAAACCATGGGAAGGTATACTGCCGGCGGTATGGTGGGGGAACAGCGCTCCGCAGATCATGGATAACCGTTACGGCAATGCCTGGTCCTCCTTTGTGGACCACTGGAACTATGACGATGTCAGCGAGGATTGCCTCCGACTGAATGTGTGGACCCCGGCGATCGGAGACGGAGGAAAACGACCGGTCATGGTGTGGCTGCATGGGGGCGGATATACCAACGGGAACGGCATCGAACAGGACGGCTATGACGGGGAAAACCTCGCCAGGAAAGGGAACATTGTGTTTGTTTCCATCAACCACCGGCTGGGGCCTTTAGGGTATTCCGACCTTTCCGGAGTGGGAGGAGAGAAGTACCTCCATTCGGGCAACGCCGGAACACTGGATATGGTGGCAGCATTGGAGTGGGTACGCGACAACATTGTCTTCTTTGGCGGTGACCCGGGGAATGTAACCATCATGGGCCAATCAGGGGGCGGAGCCAAGGTATGCGTATTAGCGGCCATGCCCAAAGCCGCAGGATTGATGCATAAAGCGGTTCCTTTAAGTGGAAATTCTACTGAAGCATTAAACCAGGATTATTCCCGGAAACTGGGAGGATACATTTTGAAAGAGGCGGGATTATCTGAAGCTGAAACAGATAAGCTACAGGATATCCCCTGGAAAGAGTATATCCTTTTGGCCAATAAGGCTTCCCAGAAGGCTGCTGCCGAAATCAGCACCCCCGGGATGCGGGGTGGATTTGCACCGGTTGCCGATGGGATCAACCTGCCGAAAGGCAGATTCTGGTCTGATCCCAACGGTACATCTGCCCATGTTCCCATGTTGTTGTGCACCACTTTCCATGAATGGGGAGCTGCCCGTACAAACCCTGAAATTGAGCAGATTACCGCAGAAAAGGCAGTGGAAACGCTGAAGGAGCGGGCCGGGATCCGCGGGGGATTCGGAGATAAGGCAAAATCCGTATACGAAGCCTATGCCAAAGCATTCCCGGATGCCCGGCCGATAGAAATCATGACCCTGGCAGCCAGCAACCGTAAATCGGTAATAGACACCGCCAATGCCAAAGCTGTTCAGAAAGCGCCGGTCTACCTGGCCTGGTTCGGGTGGGAACCTCCGCTGTTCAATGGCCGGATGCGCGCTTTCCATTGCCTCGACATCTGCTTCTGGTACGCCAACACCGATTTGATGCTTACCCATACCGGCGGAGGGAAGCGCCCCAGGGCACTTTCTGAAAAAATGAGCGCCTCCCTGCTGGCTTTCATGCGGACAGGCAACCCCAATGGGGGCGGACTGCCCAAATGGTCTCCCTATACCCCGGAAAAGGGGGAAACCATGATTCTGAACGACCAGTGCGAATTGAAAAATGATCCGGACCGGGAAGCCAGAAATACATTACCTTAATTATTAATGCTTTACAAAATATTATTATGACGATTAGAATTACCTGCATGTTGATCCTGGTGACGGTGTTCGCGAACTTGACTGCACAAAACCTGCCTCAGCTTGGAAAAGCTCCCGTGAAAGCAGTAATCAAAGCCATGACCCTTGAAGAAAAAGCAAAACTTGTGGTAGGAATGGGCATGAAAATGCCTGGGCTACCGCCGTCCGGCGGACTGACGCCCGGGGGACCCGGTGGCCAGAACCAGTTGCCTCCTGCCGGAGTCCCACAGGGAACGGCCATCGGCCAGACGCAGGATATTGTACCCGGGGCTGCCGGTACCACCTTTGCCATACCCCGGCTCGGCATATCCGCAACGGTAGTGGCCGATGGTCCGGCCGGGCTCCGGATCAACCCGACCCGTCCGGGCGAAAAAGCCACCTATTACTGCACGGCATTCCCTGTGGCTACCCTGCTGGCATCCAGCTGGGATACGGAACTGGTCTACAAAGTGGGACAGGCCATGGGAAATGAAGTACTGGAATATGGCGTCGATGTTATCCTGGGACCTGCGCTGAATATTCACCGGAATCCCCTGTGTGGCAGAAATTTCGAATACTTTTCGGAAGACCCGCTGATCTCCGGAAAGTTGGCAGCAGCCATGGTCAATGGCATTGAATCGCAGGGCGTCGGGACTTCCGTGAAGCATTTCGCCGCCAACAATGCCGAGACCAACCGCAATGCCCTGAACACCATTGCTGATGAAAGGACGCTCCGGGAAATTTACCTGAAAGGATTTGAAATCCTGGTCAAAGAGTCCCAACCATGGACAGTAATGTCTTCCTATAACCTGATCAATGGTACGTATGCCCCGGAAAATCATGACCTGTTGACCAAAATCCTGAGAAATGACTGGGGATTCAAAGGGTACGTCATGACCGACTGGTTTGGGGGAAAAGATGCCGCAGCCATGGTAAAAGCCGGCAACGACCTGCTGATGCCGGGGACACCTGCCCAGTCCAAAGCCATCCTGGAGGCAGTAAAAGCCGGCAAACTGGACGAAAAGTTACTGGACAGGAATGTGGAAAAAATCCTGACCATCATCCTGCAGACTCCCCGGTTCAAGGGATATTCCTTTTCCGGCCGGCCTGACCTGAAAGCCCATGCGGAAATAAGCCGCCAGGCTTCCACAGAAGGCATGGTCCTGCTGAAAAATAACAGGGAAACGCTGCCCTTTCCAAAAGAAACAAAAAAGATTGCTGTTTTCGGCAACACGTCCTATGAAATCATCACAGGAGGTACCGGCAGCGGGGACGTCAATGAAGCATACAGTGTCGCACTGGTGGAAGGATTGCAGAACGCCGGCTTTACGGTCAATGCCAACCTGAAGAACATGTACGAATCTTACCTGAAGGCTTCCCGGGAGGGAAAGCAAAAGGGAGCCTGGTTTATGGGTGAAACCCCCATTAAGGAATTCTCCCTCCCGGAGGATTTAATCAGCAGTATGGTCAAGGTGACCGATGCCGCCATCATAACCATCGGTCGCAATTCCGGGGAAGGGTATGACCGGCAAGCCGTGGAGGGTGATTTTTTGCTGTCTGCCACTGAAAAAGAAATGATCCTAATGGTATGCAAGGCATACCAGGCAAAAGGGAAAAAGGCCGTGGTCATCCTGAATACGGGTGGGGTATTGGAAACTGCCAGCTGGAAAGAGCTGCCCGACGCCATTTTATTAGCCTGGCAGGGCGGTCAGGAAACCGGGAATTCCATTGCCGACATTCTTTGCGGAAAGGTCAATCCTTCCGGTAAACTGGCTTCCACTTTCCCCGTGAATTATCAGGATGTTTCCTCTGCGAAGAATTTCCCCGGAAAACTCATTGGCGCCCAAGAAGAACCAAAATCCAATGACAGCAATCCGTTTGCAGGATTTATGAGCCCCAAACCGGCAGAAGTCACCTATGCAGAAGGGATTTACACCGGCTACCGCTATTACAGCACCTTTAAGGTGCCGGTTTCCTATCCTTTCGGGTATGGCTTGTCCTATACGACTTTTGAGTATGCCAACCTGAAACTCGGCGCAACCACATTCAGCAAAACGCTATCGGTTTCCATTGACATAAAAAACTCCGGGAAAGTGGCCGGGAAAGAGATAGTCCAGTTATACCTCAGCGCCCCTTCCGGGAAACTGGACAAACCGGAAGCAGAACTGAAAGGATTTGCCAAAACCAGATGGCTGCAACCCGGGGAATCACAAACCCTCTCGTTTGTATTGAATGCTTCCGACCTGGCCTCCTTTGATGCCACACTGTCGGCATGGAAGGCCGATGCTGGCAAATATTACGTAAAAATCGGTGCTTCCGTGAGTGATATCCGGGCCGAAGGCAGTTTTACCCTGGCTTCAGATAAAGTCGTGGCGAAAGTAAGTAAGGCGCTGGTGCCGGTGGCTCCGTTGGAAACGTTAAAAAAATAAGGGTAGCCAACCCCTGCCTTCAGGCTGGGGGGGTGAGCCTGAGAGTACGTCTCCCTAAGGGCTTCAGCCCTGAGTATGATAAGAAGTCCTGCTTTTATGCGGCCTAAAGGCCGTAAATATTGGGATGTTTGATAGTTTATTGTCCCCAGCCTGAAGGCCGGGGTTGGTAGTTTCTTCAGAAAGAATCCAGTTCTGGTCAGAGTACAATATGATATATTTACTTTTAAACTTCATTTATTTACATATCAATAACATGAAATATCCATACATCGATTTAGCACCAAGAGCCATGATTAACCAGTTGGATATTGCCTCCGTTTCACGGAATGAACCATAATAACGAAATATTTAAACAGATGAAAAAAAGAAATAATATCATTACTTATTCCGCCACGGTAATTTTCCTGCTTGCAATTATTCTTGCAAATAAAGGGTGCAGTCCAAAATTCTCCCTGGAAAATAAAGCCAATTTTACCCTCCTCCGTCATGAAAACGGGCCTGTTATTGGTTACTCCTCAGCCTCCGGAATAGAAATCATGAAGATTAAGCGCCTGGCATTCAAGGACCTCAACCGGAACGGCAAGCTGGATCCCTATGAAGACTGGCGTAAGCCGGCAGAAGAACGGGCAAAGGATCTGGCTTCCCAAATGACGGTGGAACAGATCGCCGGCCTTATGCTATACAGCGGTCATCAATCCCTGCCTGCAGGAGGGCGCGGGCCTTTCGGCGGAACTTACAACGGAAAACCATTTGCGGAAAGCGGAGCCAAAGCTTCTGATCTGTCGGATCAGCAAAAGAAATTCCTGACGGAAGATCACCTGCGGCATGTACTGATCACTTCGGTGGAATCTCCAGCAGTGGCTGCGGAATGGAACAACAATGCCCAGGCGCTGGTGGAAGCCATTCCTCCGGGCATACCCGCCAACAACAGCTCCGATCCCCGCCACGGCAGCGATACCTATGCGGAATACAATGCCGGCGCCGGAGGCAGAATTTCCATGTGGCCAGGCACCCTTGGTATTGCCGCCTCTTTTGATCCCTCGCTGATGCGTGAGTTTGGGAAGATCGCTGCCGAGGAGTACAGGGCACTGGGCATTGCCACGGCCCTTTCCCCGCAGATCGACCTCGCCACGGAACCCCGCTGGAGCCGTTTCGACGGTACTATGGGCGAAGATCCGGTCTTAGCGGCCAATATGGCCCGTGCCTATACCGACGGTTTCCAAACTTCATCCGGGAAAGATGAAATTTCCGGAGGTTGGGGTTATACCAGTGTCAATGCCATGATCAAACATTGGCCAGGCGGCGGACCGGAAGAAGGTGGCCGCGACGGACATTTCGGCTACGGCGCTTACGCCGTGTATCCCGGGAAAAACCTGAAAGACCACCTGAAACCCTTCACGGAAGGCGCCCTGAAACTCGACGGCCCCACCGGCATGGCTGCAGCAGTTATGCCCTATTATACCATATCCGACCGGCAGGATACCCTGAATGAGGAACAAGTGGGTAATGCTTACAACAAATACCTCATCACCAACCTGCTCCGGGACACCTACCATTTCGACGGCGTTGTATGCACAGACTGGGGCATCACAAAAAACGTGTCCAATGTCTATGAATTTTCCGGAAAGCCCTGGGGAGTGGAAAAACTGTCGGAAGCAGAACGTCATTATAAAGCCATCATGGCGGGGGTTGACCAGTTTGGCGGGAATAATGAAAAGGGACCGGTTTTGGAGGCCTATAACCTGGGAGTGGCAGCATTCGGGGAAGCCGCCATGCGCAAACGGATGGAGCAATCGGCAGTACGGCTGCTGAAAAATATCTTCCGGACCGGCCTCTTTGAGAATCCATACCTCGATCCGGAAACCTCAGCTAAAACAGTGGGCAATCCTGAATTCATGAAGGCAGGCTTTGATGCCCAGCTTCGTTCTATTGTCCTGCTGAAAAATCATGAAAATACCCTTCCGCTAAAAAAGGAGATGAAAATCTTTGTTCCTCAAAAATTTGTTCCCGGCGGACGCAACTGGTTTGGCGTGGAAACTGAAGCCAGATGGATGGACGCCCTAAAACCGGATATGGCATCAAAATACTTTACAATGTGTGCCAATCCCCGGGAAGCTGACGCAGCTGTCGTTTTTATCGACTCTCCCAAGGGCGGTACCGGTTATTCAACAGATGACTTTAGTAAAGGAGGGAACGGGTATGTGCCGATCACCCTTCAGTATGGACCTTACAGGGCGGATAACGCACGGGAAACCAGCTTAGCCGGGGGCAGCCCTTTTGAAAATTTTACCAACCGGAGTTATAAAGGCAAATCGATAACTGCTACCAATCTTCAGGATATGAAAACCGTTCTGGAAACAAAAGCTAAAATGGGCACCAAACCAGTGATCGTCGTGGTAAGGGTTTCCAATCCCATGGTTTTTTCTGAAATCGAAAAGAGCGCAACGGCCATTGTGATCCATATGGGTGTCCAGGACCAGGCGGTGCTCGATATCCTGACCGGCGTCGCCGAACCCTCAGCTCTCCTCCCCTTCCAGATGCCAGCCGATATGAAGACGGTGGAGGAGCAGTTTGAAGATGTTCCCCGGGATATGAAATGTTACACCGACAGCGACGGGAACACCTACGACTTTGCCTTCGGGATGAACTGGAAAGGGGTGATCATGGATGAGAGGGTCCGAAAATACTGGTAAACTCAAATCACAATTCACCAATCAATAATCACCAATCACTAATCAAATTGTGATTTCTGATTATTGATTGGTGATTTTTGATTTTGTTGTCAGAATTAAATCAGCAATTCCAAATTTGAATAATTTCGTCCATTGAACTATTTTATCTGAACCGTTATGAGAAAACCTGATCAGCTATGTATAATTTCCATCCTGTTGCTTTTTCTTGCCGCCTCCTGTTCCAAAATCGACCGACCGGCAACACCTTCCGGATTCATCACCATTTCCGGCCCCGACCTGGTCGCCCCAGACGGAAGCAAATTTTTCATCCAGGGCATCAACCTGGGCAACTGGCTTAATCCGGAAGGCTATATGTTCCTGTTCAACCGTACGAGTTCAGGCCGGCTGATCGACCAGGTTTTCCGGGAACTGGTCGGTCCCGATTTCACCAATACTTTCTGGAAACAGTTCAAAGACAATTACATTACCCGCGAAGACATCCGCTACATCAAATCGACCGGCATGAATTCCATCCGGCTGCCGTTTCACTACAAACTCTTCACGGATGAGGATTTTATGGGCCTTACTGCGGAACAGGACGGTTTTGCCCGGATGGATTCCCTGGTCGTCTGGTGCAGGGAATCGGGTCTTTACGTCATCCTGGACATGCACGATGCCCCCGGGGGCCAGACCGGCGACAACATCGACGACAGCTACGGCTATCCCTGGCTGATGGTCAGCCCCGAAAGCCAGACCTTGTTTGTGGATATCTGGAGAAAAATCGCAGACCACTTCAAAAATGAACCGGTCATCCTCGGATATGACCTGCTGAATGAACCGATAGCCACTCATTTCAAAGAGGATTATCCCATCCTGAATCCTGCCCTGGAACCGCTCTACAAAAAGGCAGTGGCCGCCATTCGCGAAGTGGATAAAAACCACATCATCCTGCTCGGGGGAGCGCAATGGAACAGCAATTTCAGGGTGTTCACCGACTCGAAATTCGACGACAGGATTATGTACACCTGTCACCGCTACTGGTGCGATACCTTGCAGGCCAATATCCAGGATTTCGTAAACTTTCGCGACTCGGTGAACCTTCCGCTTTACATGGGAGAGACCGGGGAGAACAACAACGCCTGGATTGCCGCCTGGACCCGGCTGATGATCAAAAACAACATCGGCTACCATTACTGGCCGTACAAAAAGATGGGGCGGACGAGTTGCGTGGTCACCATCCCCGTTCCGGCCAACTGGGATTCCATTGTGGCTTATACGGAAAAACCAAGGCTTAACTTCCAGGAAATACGTGATGCCCGTCCCGACCAGGCCATGGTCCGGAAAGCCATGCTTGACCTGCTGGAAAACTGCAAATTCGCGAACTGCACCAAAAATGAGGAATATATCCGGGCGATGGGGATGACTCCTTAAAGGTCATTGGTCATTCGCTGCGCTGTCATTGGCCTACGGCATCATTTGCTGTTATTCTCTGGTTGCTGAGCGAAGTCGAAGCATTCGCTGCGCTGTCATTGGCCTTTGGTGTCATTTGCTTGCGCGTCATTGGTCAT
>DAIDJX010000070.1 GCA_027451165.1 Prolixibacteraceae bacterium
CAGTGATCCCGAGGTCACTGTCACAAGCAAAACTCCTGACTTCAGGATAGAAGGGAATTATATAAAGATCAGACTGTCAGCAGGAGATCAGGCAACAATCGTCTTTAAATAAAGGTTACTTGCTCTTCCTTTCTGAAACACCAATGATTGCTCCGAAATTTTTATTTGTTGCAGTCATACCTTTTTCAGGAAGATACATTTCCGAAATTTCTCCATCCAGAAAAAGCGCATTTTTACAACCATGCCTTTTGAAAAAAGTGGCAAACTGGTAAAAAGTAATGGAGGTGTTGGTAATGGCAAACAGAATATTTCCATCTGGTAATATTCCTACCCCATTTCTATACCTGAAGTTTTGAGAGTTTACCTTAAAAGACGGATGATAAAGATTGTCAATCAGTAACATGGGACCTGATTGAGTAGCAAACTCCACGTTTTTAACTTTTTCAAAATCCTCCGATTTGCAAACACCAGCTTTTTTATCTGTGGTCAGGTAAAAAACTCCATTGGGCTTAAGAAAGAAATTCCCATCTCCGCCGCATATATTCAGAGGTTTCAGCACTTTCCCGTCAACAATCAGCAATCCAACAGGAGAATAATCCTGAGTAAACATACCGCCGTTCATGGCAAACAACAGATTCCTGCCATTTTCAAAAAGCATTGAATCCAATCTTTGAATTCTGAGGATTTTCTTTCCGGAACTGTCTTTCCAGAAAATCTGAACATCCAGTTTATGTGGATTTACTATGTACTCTGAAATTAAGTTATCTTTTGTATTCTGTGATCTACCCGAGAAGTGGATTCCGGATGAGAAAATAAATATCACTAAAAAAGCGGATACATTAATTCGCGTCATTACAGGGTGTATTTGTTTGTTTGATATTCCGGCTATTTCCACTAGTTTGGTCCAAACCGCCCCAGTCGTAAAAACCAAGCCCTGATCATTTTCTTTTGAACATTCAGTTTCGTTCTGAATGATTGTTCCATTTTCTTTCGTCCTGAAACTATATGCAAGCCCTCTTCAAATACTTTCCTGAAAAGATCCCCCAGTGGTGAATCAGTTTTTGGCAATTGTTCAAACACCTGCCACGACCAGTTGAAATACTCCAGTTGCCGGTCAACTGTCCAGCCTTTCGGGGCTTCGGCTGCAATGGAACGGAGGTTGGAAATCCGGTCGGCCAGTTTTATCAGCGTAGCCCCTTCGCTTAAAGAATGGGCATGTTTTACCTGCATTCTTTTCCTTTCAGCTTTAGGCAGTGCTTTATCATCGGTCACTTCCAGGACATAATTCAGTACATTGGGTCCAAAAACGGAAAGGATTTCCGCCTTCCCGGTACCGGTATCTTCGATGGTATCATGGAGCAATGCAGCAGACAGGATGTCTTCATCTGTAACTTTACCCTCAGAAGTGAGCAGGTTGGCCACTTCCAGAAGATGGTTAATATACGGGATATCCTCAATATTTTTCCGCCGCTGGTGCGTATGTTTCCGGGCGGCAAACCAGGCGGCTTCGATGACCTTTTCCATATTAACATTGCAGGGGCATAACATTTTAGGCCTCTACATTACTGTTTTATCCCAACAATGCCTCAGCACGGTTGCCCATGGAATCTACGGAAACCACCGCTATTTTCCCCTTTGTCTCAGCCAAAGCAAACGAGAAGGGCTGCTTT
This sequence comes from Prolixibacteraceae bacterium, assembly GCA_027451165.1. Taxonomy (GTDB): domain Bacteria; phylum Bacteroidota; class Bacteroidia; order Bacteroidales; family Prolixibacteraceae; genus UBA1413. Next base: position 1,671 of record DAIDJX010000070.1, read on the forward strand.
TTCAGGATCTGGGGCTGGTGAACGACTTCGCCGGTTTTTACCCCGTCGACCATGATTTCGTACTTTGCCAGCGGGTAGTCCCCGGCATAGGCGGTCTGCCAGGAAAGCAGGATCTGTCCGTCTTTTTCTTCTTTCTGTAAATCGCGGGGCGCTGTTTGTCCCTCTCTGGCCATCTGGAAATAGTTGGTTTTACCTTCCTTGATGGCAGCTGCCATTTGTTCCGTTTTCAGCCTTTCTTCAGCGGTGAGGCCATTGGGAGCAATCTGGGCAGCATAGAAATTCTGGGTAAGCTGACACTTCATCGGGTCATCATCGATTTGCCCGATACCGATGATCAGGGTATGAACACCAGGAGTGGTTAAAGAATACTCGATCAACGGACGGCTGGGCAGACCCGGTTCACCAACTTTGCGGTACACATGTTCAGGTTTGTTTGACCAGGTAGGCTCCTTGTGGTACATGGCCGCGTCGGCAAAGGTTTTCATTCCGATGATCCCGAAGCCTTTGGCTTCTGCCACGGGGATCACGTTGTGCTGCATGTTGAACATCAGCCGGTCGTTGGCGTTGATGGCCACCAGCATGCCTTCGAGGATGCCCCACTCATCGCGCTGGATCATGTCGATCATGGCCGGCGGATTGTTGTGCCCGGAGAATCCGATGTGGCGGATCAGTTTTTCATTTTTCGGATTCATACCCGTCAGGTTGGTCCCATCGCGGAAATCACGCAAGGCCACCAAAGCCCCGAAATTACCGTTGGGATCCAGCGGGGTTTCCAGTCCTTCATACAGGACATCCACCTCAGCCGTATTGTGGAGGGTATGGATCAGGATCATATCGAGATAGGCTCCTTCGGGATAATTACCTTCGCCATCCCCGAAAATCTGGGTCATGGAACGCTTCAGGTCATCAACGGCACATTTTACATTTTCGCCATTCGACCAGTTGCTGACGTTCTCCCGTGCTTCCCAGCCTGGTTTTCCCCAACGTTGGCAGGTCTTGGAAGTCAGCCAGATGCTCTTCCGGAGTTCTGCGTTATACCCTTCCTTTCCGGGGATCAGGTTCAACTGTTGGAAAGCCTTGTTGAAATTCCGCTGGCTGGGACCGTACAAATTGGATGTATCATAGTAATTAATGCCCAGTTTGAAGGCTTTCAGAATGATGGGTACAGGATCCACATCTTCCGGCGTCCATTGAATGGAAGCCTGGCCTCCCAATCCGAGGGTGGTAACCATAAAATCATGCTTCCCGAACTTGCGCTTCATGGGCTCGGGTGTTTTTTCCACGTTGCACCCTCCCAGGGGCAACATTGACACGGCAGCAGTGGTGGCAGCTGTCGTCTTGAGGAAACTGCGGCGGGAAATTTTGTAGGTTTTCATAAGCTGGAATAAAGCTTTAGTTTATGATATTTCATTGCAATTGATCTCACGAAGTTAATGAATTCGGGGTATTTTTCAAAGTTTTTCCTAATTGCTGCTTTAATCGTGCGCTCATCCTTACCGGAAGAGATGACGGGATCAGTTTCCGGTCAACACAAAGGGCGCCCAGAAATAGGGATAGCCGGTCCCCGGAATACGAATCAGTTCGAGTTTGGCATCACGCAACGATTCAGCCAGTGACAAACTATTTTCCAGATATGATTTATAAAAGCTGGTCATCAACCTGGTGGTGGAAACATCATTCACCTGCCATAGCGAAAGTAAAAGGTTTCGGGCACCGGCCAGCAGAAATGCCCTGGAGAAGCCAAGGATTCCCTCTCCGGAAGCCACTTTTCCCAGACCGGTCTCACATGCTGACAATACCACCAGCCGCGCATTCAGTTTCAAATGATAAATCTCTCCCATGTAGAGGATATTGTCATGATGATTATTCTTTACAGGGTAAAAATACAAGCCTGACAAACCCGGATCTTTTTCATTTACAGTCCCATGGGTGGCAATATGAAGATACCCTATCTTACTCAGATCAGTCTTTCGCAATTCATTTTCCGTTGCATTTGCTGTCAGGCGGTATTCAGACCCATAACCCGATTTCCTGAAAAGGGAATCGATTTTTACAACTTCATCGCGTGTGGAGGGCAACGATTCCAGAAATCTCCCATGCTGAATCATCCCATGGGTCTGACCCTCCCCGGGCTCACCACCTTCAGGATTAAAAACAGGCGCAAAGGAAAGTGCTGAGCGGGGTAATCCGGACCAACCCGGATTTTCCCTTCCTTTCTTCCACAGGGCCAGGGATGGGGCATAACTGATCTCAAAGTTTTTTATAAGAAAAGGCCATTCAGAATAAGTGTCATTTTTATTTGGTACTGCAAAAAGAAGCGCCTCGAACGGAATCACAGATAAAGCGGCATCCGGAATGATGACCAGTTTTCTGACCTCTTCCGGCAAAGCTGAAGGGAAGAGACAATGGTAAAGCTGATCTGCTTTCTCCCTGTAAACATCATCCAGCCGGAGATAAATCCCCTTTCTGTATCCTGTGAGGAGGTCATTTTTGTCTGCAACAACCGACCTTTCGAGAAGGACCTGGTTCTTCAAAACGGTAAACCGGTAAATTGCACTGTCGCCCGAAAAATAGGCCAGGAGAGCCATATCTTCCTCCAGTTGCGCCTGCAGCCCGGGTATATCTGGTACCTGATCACTGTTTTTCATTTCCCGGTACACAGGATACTCCTTCTCCAAATTTTCCACCAGGGAACGGTATCTTCTTTTTTCGCGGAACAACTGTTCCTCCAATGAACCTGCAATTGTCATTTCCTGACTGGTTTCCAACTGATGGGTCAATGCAAAAATGTTACCCTTCAGTTCACTTTCGAGCGCCTGAAGGGAGTCGGGAACGCCTGAAATGCGCCTTGCCCCCTCTTCCTGAATGGATTGCAGCAAAACCAGGTTCCGGCTTTTCTCTGCATAGCGGAAACCTTCTGCAAAAAGTCCGGATGATTCACGGGCTTTCCCATGCCGCGCCAGACATTCCAGCGCTGATTCAGCCAGTAAGCCTGTATTTTTGGAAAAAGTGATCTTGTCGGAAGTATTGAACAATGAATTTCGCTGAAGAGATAGAAGGGTATCTGCTTTCCTGAAGTAGCTGAAAGAAATTTCTGCCTGTCCGGAAGAGTTTAAATCTGATTTCCAGGCTATTTGTCCTTGTAAAAGCAGCGATTCTAAAAGATAGCCTGGATCAAGACAGGATTCCAGCAAGTTTCCCTTCTCTTCAACCGGACGAAGATTGGCCCGGATGGCCTTTTCCGCCAGAGCACCAGAAGTTGTATACCTGCCTTCCGTAAGGAATATCCGGGCCATGGCATTGTATGCACAGGCAAGATAGGGATGCTTGCCGCCGGCAGGCTTGCCCAGCATGGAAATAGCCTGTCGATAGGCAGCAATGGCTGAATCCGGTATCCCTGCCAACCGGTAAGTCTCTGCGATGTTGATGATTGTATTGGCCGTTTTTTCCAGCTGGCCTTCTGGTTGTCCCAAATAAATCTCCTTTGCTTTCTCCAGGTAACCAATGCTTTTGCTGAAATCTTTCCTGTTTTGAAATATCAGCCCCAGGTTGTTATACAGGGATGCCAGATCAGGATGACCGGGAGCTAATTCATGCTCAAAAATCTCCAGTGCTTTTACCACCGATTTATATTCCTCCTCCCCCTCACCAAGGGCATGGTAAACATTGGCCAGGTTCTGATAAACTTTCCCGGACCATATGGTGTTTTCTCCCGACAGGGATTCATAAATCCGGAGGGCTTTCAGAAAATACTCCCGGGCATCCTCGTAACCCTGCAGGTGGTATAGCATCGCTCCTGAATTCATGTACAAATCAGCCTGTCGTAGGGTGGGCGCTTCCCTGCTTAAAATGGAATCCGCCTTCCTGTACAGTGAAAGAGCTTCAGCATATTGGCCTCTGATTCCAAAGAGTTCCCCGAGATTCAGTAAATTCAGGCTTACTGAAGGATCGCCTGTTTTCTGCTTGATATTTATCGCTTTCCGGTAATTCTGAACAGCCCCGGTATAGTCTCCACGATTTTTACAGAGCAGCCCCATGTTATTGTAAATAGCTCCAACCAAAGGGTGGTCTTCTCCGTAAATCATTATCCTGACTGATTTTGCTCTTTCAAACCAGGTTAGGGCGGTGTCCGGCTTTGCCATCCGCATGGAAGTCATACCCAGAAAATTGCAGTTTAAGGCATATTCCGGGGTTTCCCGGCTGACTGCATCATCAAAACGGTTCAAAACCGTTCTGAAAACCGAATCTGCCTGACGGAAACGGTTGTCGTAATAAAGGGCTGCGCCCAGTTCAGTTTCAATTTTTAATTTTAAAGAATCATTGTAATGAGGGTTAACAGAAGCAATTTTGGTTGTATGCTTTAAGCCTGGCCACACCAGATCAGCCATTCCTGACCTGGAAAGTTCATGGGCAATGGCAAGAATTTTTATTGCGGATGAAGTATTTTTGTCCGTACTGTCCAGATCTGAACACAGGGAAAAAAACAGTCTTCCGGTTTCCTGCCTGTTCCCTTTTTTTATGGCATTCTCCAGTCGGAAATAATCCACAGGCTGTGCTCCAGCCTCAAAAAACAGAAAGAAAACGGTCAGGTATATTATCCAACCATATACCCTGTACCGGATCATTCTTCCGTAACCGTCACCGTAGCCACTTCCCTGGGATCACCCACTTCAAACACCACATTGCCTGCGTTACCGGATGAAGCTGCCGAAGGCCTGATCACCGGAATGATTAGAACCGGTTCATCGGCCGTGAATGAAACAACAGAAGCGGTATTGATCTGATCCTTCGGATCCAGCGTGGCAATGAGATTGCCATTTTTTTGACTGAAAATCCCCACCAGCACCCTTCCACGTTGCGCTTCCCGGTCAATTTCTATGGTTACCGTATTTTCTCCGGAAGCATCCGCTTGCAGAAAATTCTTTCCGTTAAGGTCATTTCCCGGACTACCCGAAACCGGAACAGCAACCACTTCAGCATCTGAAACCTGAAACATCAGTGGCTTCCGGTTCATGTTTCTGGTTTTTGAAGGGTTCGCTTTCTGGTAACTGATTCTCACCACCGCCTGATCAAGGTCATTCTCAGCGCCTTTTTCCCCAAAATAAAAGGTGAGCACCCCTTCCTGAGAGACAGATTTATATAAAGCAGGTAAAGCTACCAGGATTGCCTGTTTACCTTGTCCAAGGAGAAAAGATTCCTCCTTGTTCAACCTGCTGCTTTGGCTGTTATCGGTGGCAATGATCAGCACGGAAGGCAGTTTGTTCAATACGGTCATCCGGATACTTTTGTCTCTCCCCGGCGTCAGGGAATAAAAAAGATCTTCAGGAAGTTTAAGGTTGAGTGGTTTATTGGGCTGGGCATTGACCAGCAGCGTCGCAAGAACCAGGAACAAAGTAAAACTGTTTTTCATACCAGGGAATTTAATTACAAACAAAGCATCTTTCCGGTGAAACAATTCCGGAGGTGGAATGTTCATTTAATAAACTGATTCATAAAATTTTGTGAAAAGAAGGTTTAAAGTATTATGTCTGAGGTTAAGAAGGAGGATCCGCAGGATAAAGATACCGCTCCTGTGGAAAGTGAGTTTCTTCCACAGCCTTTTTCTCCTGCTGATGGGGTATTTCTGGCTTGGTAGCAGTTTTACTTTTGAAGATGAAGCCTTACTGATCAAATGGACCACCCTGGTAAAACATGAACTGATGGGGATCGGACCAAGGCCTTCACCGGATAAAGTGCTGTTTGTCAATACAGCACTGAGCAAGGTTCCCATATATACCAGCGCGGATGCTTTATCACTGAAACCAGCCATGGAGTTGATCACCGACAGGCAAAAACTGGCTCAGTTCATGGATCTGCTGATTCCGTTCCAAGAAAATATTGAACTGATTGTAACCGATGTGGTATTTGATATGCCAGCCTCCGGAGACAGCATCCTGAAGGACAAACTCAGCAGTCTGGATGATAAGGTACTAACTGTCAGCTATATGGCTGAAAATGAATCCATTGTCACTCCTTTGTTTCAGGTTCCGTACGCTTTATCCACCTACCGCTCTTCAGCTGAAATGTATTTTAAGTATCCGGTGGCCTATAAAGGCGAAAAAACAGTTCCAACGGTAATGTATGAAAAATCCACAGGATCTGAAATTGTAAAAAAGGGACCATTCTTTTGGAATCAGGGTAATCTGATTTTGAAGGCGCCAATCACCAACTTCAGGCTTACCCTCAACGATTTCAGGCTGGGTAATGCACTGAACGAAACAAATTATTCGGTGCATCACCTGGAAACCCTGGTCAACATGGGGCAGTTTATGGAACGGAAAGATCTGGAGAAGATGTTTTCCGGGAAAATGATCCTGATCGGTGATTTCAGCACCGATATTCATGAGACCGTTACCGGCCCGATGCCGGGAGTGCTGGTACTTTACAATGCCTACCTGACCCTCCTGTACGGGGATAATATTCTCAATTTTGGCTGGATCCTGCTGATGATCGCCGGGTTCACCTGGATCACCCACCGGATTCTTACCGGTAAAGGGCTTTACCTGCTGGAAGGTGTGAAAAGAAAATTCCGGTCAGGCTGGATCCATTTCATGATTGATTCCGTGGATGAATTGCTCTACCTGGCCATCCTGACACTCCTTTCCTACTTCCTGTTCAACATTCACATCAGTATTCTGATCCTGTTCATTTACCTGAAAATCGGTGAATTAGTATTCGATCTCAAGAAAACCATTAAAAAAGCAAACATATGAAAACACTGGCAATCCTGCTGATTTCCCTGTTATTAACGCTGGCGGCGGAATCAGCTTCAAATTATTATGTGATCAACGCGGAAGGTAAAATTTACGTGGAAGGAAATCTCCTGAAGACAGGAGACAAAATCAGTGAAGAGACGGAAATAAAGTTCACATCGGCAGGGGACAAGCTCTATTTGCTGTCGCCGGAGAAGGGCAATTTCCTCATTCGTCCGCAAAAAGAGGATAGCAATCAGTCGCCTCACTGGGTGACCCTGCTGAAAAACGCCCTTCCGGAGAGTAAATACTACAAAACAGCCAGCCGCAGCTCAGAAGGCGACTCCCGGATTTTTAATGATATTTATGATGTGATGGCATTTTTCCGGGAAAAGGTAACTTATCTGCCAGAAACCCGGTTTGCAGTAAACAAGGAAAAATTGCCGCTGGATGGGAACAATTACTTTACCCTGAACGGAATACAGGGAAAAGAAAATCAGCCGGTTCCGGGCATAAAGATTACCCCTGAAGGCTTTGTTCTTACGGATGCCATTCCTTCAGACAGTCCCATCAGTTTGGAAATGTATTATGTTCAGCCCGGAAAGAAAACGCTGATCGGCAAATTTGATCTGGTGATTAAAAACAGGTTATCGGTGCGCAATGAACTTTCACTTTTTTTCAATCTGGCCGGTAACAATGCTGCCGATCCATCTGTCATCTATTTCGAACAGGTTGTTCCCTACTTCAAGGAAGCGTACGGAAATACGCACCTCGAAACAGTGAAGGATATTATCCGGAAAGAGTTGGGTATAGCGATGCAATGAATCCCGGAGTTACCGGCTATCCTGGCCGGTCCACAGTACTGAATTGCCAGTACCGTACTGGTTTTCCTCATAGAGATCATTGGCGGGATCCAGCATCCATTTTCCGTCTACGATAAATTTATAGGTATGTTTTCCCGGTTTCAGGTAAACCGGAAAAATCCAGCGGCCTTCCTTGCGGACCATCCGGTATCCCTGTGGATCCCAATTATTGAAGCTTCCGGCTACCAACACATTTTGAGCGGTTGAGTAATCCCTGAGTTCAAAAATATGGTTGGCGCCAAGCGCGATAAACGAATTCTGGGTTTCTCCGGAACCAGTGGTGAAAGGGTTGGACGGGTCGGTCATCCATCTCCCGTCGACGATGAATTTGTAGGCATAGTTTCCTGCCGGAACCACATATGGCAATTCCCAGCCCTTGCCGGTATGGTTCATGACCAGTTCACCACGGTCCCACCCGTTGAAACTGCCGGTCAGTACCACCTTCCGGGCGTCCGGGAATCCGGATAGGGAGAAAAGGTATGGTTCGCCGATTTCCAGGAAGGAATTGAGGTTTCCTGAAGCATCCTCCCTGGTACCGGGATTTTCAGGATCTGCCATCCAGCGGTTATCCACCAGAAATTTATACACATAAGTTCCTTCCCTGAACCAAACCGGAAGTTCCCAACGGTCGCCCAGCTGGTTCATGGCAATTCCCCGCGGATTCCATTGGTGGAAATTTCCGGTGACCACCACCCTTCCTGCATTTTGAAAACCTTTCAGCCGGAATACATGGTTAGGGCAAAAGACGACAGAGTTGGGCGTTCCTGCTCCTCCCCGCTCAGTGAGCTGATTGGAGGGGTCGATGGTCCATCTGCCGTCGACCACATACTTGTAGGTATATTTTCCCGGGGCAAGCCGCAGATCAGTGATCCATCCTTTTCCGGTGAAACGCATGGGAGTGGCTGCCGTATTCCAGTTGTTAAAACTTCCGGCCAAATAGACCCGATTTGCTTTCTCAAATCCCGGGAGATAAAACTGGGCCAGGTTTCCGGCATACACAAAAGCATTCACCAACCGAAAACGGTTCACCCCGTACACCTCCTGTTCCTCAGCGGTTTCTCCCCGGAAATTCATCCACTGGTCCATCAGATCGTACAACTGAGGTTTCCCGGTTCCCCCATCGGCCATTCCATCCAATGGTTTGTATAGTTCTACCATTCCTGAACCGGTTTTTTTCACCTTCCAGTTTTCACCCCGGAAGGTGATTTCCGTTTCTCCGCGGTAAACTCCTGCAAGCAGCAGGCTGTCCAGGTCAAACAATCCGGTGAGTTCCTTTTTTTCCTTCTCCCCCCAGCGCAGGTTCAGGGTAAAGATGAGTTGCCCGTCTTCAATACGGCACACTTTACCGGGATCAAAAAGGGCATTGATCGTGTTTTGCCCGGCTGAAATTCCGGAGAAAAGCAGAAGGATGATCCAATATTTTTTCATTTCTGGTTTTCTTTGGTAAAAGAGATGCCAATCCGGCTTTTAACAAAATTAACGCACACTGTTCCATGTTCCAGGAAACTGCCTCCGAGGATGCCGTCAATATGGGTGTCATAGGTTTCTGTCAGGGCGCTCAGGTTGGTAATCACCGTTTCCATCCCGGTGATCTTATGGTTGCCGATGCTGAAATCGTTCATTTTCCCGAAAAGGACTTCAGCCGTGCTCTGGCCTGCACCTTTCAGGGTAGTACGCCGGGTGATGGTCAGCGTATTCAGCACCTGCTTCCCGGAATGGCTGCTGATGACATTGGTTTCAGCAGCGGTGTCAAAGCAGAAATTCATCTGCTTATCCCCGATTGTCCCTTTCAGAAAAAGAATGTTTCCGCTGCCTCCGATTTTTTGTTGCTCATCCGGAATAAAATCCGGTGTTTTGGTGATTCTGTTTCCATCCGCATCCAGCCGGTAAAGTCGCAGTTCATTGTTGAGGGGATCGATGACTGTCTCATGCTTCCGGAACAGGTTAAAACCGGCCAGTCCTATGATTTTAACTCCTTTTTTTGTTTCAATATGACCCAGTCCGGCCAGGTGGACGGTGAGGTTTTTGTATTCCAGCCCCTGAAAAGCAAGGCTGCTGACTGTAATTTCACTCACCTGGTCCACATCCCCGGTAATACCGCTGGAATTGACTTTCACCGATTTTGAACGGTTTCTGAAATAGGTGCTGTTCAAAACGACCGATTTGGAACCTGAGTCGAAAATGATATTACCGGATTCACCATCTACCATTGCATCGAACAGAAAAAGACGACCGGCCCTTTTCAGGGGGATGATCACCGGATCGGTATCCGGTTCTGTCAAAGGGAATAGAGCCATTGAACCGGCTTCTCCCATCCTTGCCCTGTAAACTTCATCACCGGGAAGAGATATCACTACCTCCTCAGAGATCTGAAAGGAGGTCAAAGTAAACAAAATAACAGTACAGGCAACAATGTGCAGTTTAAATTTCATTACCACAAGCGTCAATCGGAAAAAGGCGACACAAGTTAATCAATTTTTCTATTATTTTTACAGAGAGAAAAGGGAGATAACCAAAATGATGATTATAAACACTTAAATAATAACCTGTTATGAAGAATTTTTTACATCAAATTACCTTGTTTCTGATGGCATTACTGCTCTTTTCCTGCGGAACGAAGAAAACCAACGATCCAATGGCTCTGTATTCGGAAGTGGACAAGGATGCACCGGTGAACACACTATCCAGAAAAGAGATGAAAAACAACTGGCAATTGCTTTTTGATGGTCAGAGTTTCACCGGCTGGCATGGCTACAACCTGAAAGGCATTCCGGATTGCTGGACCCTTGAAGATCAGTGCTTCACCATGACCACCACCGGCGGCGCAGAAAGTCAGGATATCATCACCGACAAAGTCTATAAGAATTTTGCCTTTTATGTGGAATATAAACTAACCAAAGGAGCTAACAGTGGTATCATTTACCAGATAAAAGAAGATACCATTTACAAATTCCCTTACGAGACAGGTCCTGAATTCCAGGTGATTGACCATGAAAACTGGCCCGGCAAGCTGGAAGACTGGCAAATCAACGGCGCCAACTATGCCATGTATCCTCCGGCAAAAAAGCCGTTCAAACCGGCAGGCAACTGGAACCGGCTGTTGCTGGTGGTGAATGGCAACCATGTCACCCAGATATTGAATGATGAAATCATCGTTGAATATGATAAATACAGTGATGACTGGACTGCCAAACGCAACAGCGGAAAATGGACAGCCTTCCCCGACTGGGGCAAATTTGACGAAGGTCATATTTCCCTCCAGAATCACGGCACCAAGGTGTGGTACCGCAACATCAAGATTAAGGAACTGGAAGCGGAAAACCAATAAGCTGCAGTCATGCGTTCTTCCAGACGGGATTTTCTGAAAAAAACGACCCTGGCCACAGCCGGGATTTCGTTTGTACCTTCCTTTGCCGTAAGTGGTCTCGGGCACAGGGCACCGAGCGATAAGCTGAACATTGTTGGCATCGGTGTCGGAGGAAAGGGCCATCCCAACCTGGTGGCCATGAAATCAGAGAACATCATCGGGCTCTGCGATGTGGACTGGAAATATGCGGAGAGCTGTTTCATGGAGTTTCCCGATGCCAAACGTTATTGGGACTGGCGCAGGATGTTCGATGAGCTGGGCAGTCAGATCGACGGGGTGATGGTGGCCACTGCCGACCACACGCACGGGATCATTGCCGCTACAGCCCTTTCCATGGGGAAACATGTCTATTGCCAGAAACCCCTGACCCATTCCATTTATGAATCCCGGCTGCTGACGAAACTTGCCTCCAAACATAAAGTGGCTACCCAGATGGGCAACCAGGGCAATTCCGGTGACGGTGTCAGGCAGGTATGTGAATGGATCTGGAACGGGGAGATCGGCGACATCACAGAAGTCCATGCCTGGACCGACCGGCCGATCTGGCCACAGGGACTGCAGCGTCCCGCGGAAAAGATGAGCCCTCCCGCTACCCTGAACTGGGATTTGTTTATTGGACCGGCGCCATATCGTCCTTATCA
>DAIDJX010000071.1 GCA_027451165.1 Prolixibacteraceae bacterium
CGAACTGGTAGAGCGCCACCGGGTCGCCGCTTTCGGCGTCTTTGCCCGACCAGACGAGTTTCGTCAGCTTTTCCATATAACCGGAACGGCCTGATCATAGCTCCGCTATTGAAGGAGCCACAAAGGTGTACTTCACCCCTTTTCTCGGTTCAGCCATCCAGTCAGCTACAGTATCCCGCCACAGCAGGTAATGTGGGGTGGTTTTATGGGCTGCTGCCGCCTCTTCGGAAACATAGGCCTCATAAATCAGGAAACGGCAGGGATCATCCGCCTGCCGTACAAAATCAAAACGAAGATTGCCGGGTTCCTTCACCGATTCCTGGTGATTGGCCTTAGTGGCTTCCGTAAAGGATGCTGTAAACTCAGGCTTTACATGAACATAAACGCAGGTAACGATCATAGGTATAGTAATAAAATGAAATTCAATTAATCAGAAATTTTGCTGTTTCAAATTCGTTTTCATTGGAAATTTTCAGCAGGTACAAACCTTTTTCCAGGTTGAGATCCAGGGATAAATCATGGGTTCCGTTATGACGCAGGAAGAATACCCTTTGTCCTGCGGCATTGAAGATTTCCGAGGTGCGGAATCTGAATCCCGAATGAACGGAGACCTGATGAACGGCAGGATTGGGCCATACTTGTATTCCCCTCCGGCTTTCCTTCAGAAGGGCAGCGCCGGTGCTTTTATTTTCAGGGATAAACCGGAGCCATTTGAGGGTAAACAATTTTCCGCTCCCGCTTCCGGAGAAAAGCAGGTAAAGATCGTGGTTACCCATTACCTTTTCGACCGGCGCCGTAAAACGTTTCCAGGTATAGAAATTCCCGGTGTTTCCTATGGTACACTCCGCGATTTTGGTACCGTTGACTGAATCCAGGTACAACCTGATGGTTCCGCCACTTCCGGCACTGGCGGCTGTAAACTCCACGGAATCAACCGTAAGCGGTGCCGGACCGAATTCCACTCCGGCAAACATGGCCCAATCACCGGGGTGGATATTGTCCAGCATATAGGTCCCGTCGGCGGCAGAAGCACGGGAAGTTCCCTGCTGGTTGGCCGGGCATTCTGCCAGAACCGGGGTAAAGGCATCCCGGTAGAGGTACAAATCGAACCAGGCTTTTTGCGTTCCCTGAACATACAATCCCTGGCGGGTTCCTGCCCAACTGGCAAAATCGGAAAATGCATCAATCGCGGAAACATCCACCGCCTGACCCAGCTGGACATAATTGATTCCGTCCCTACTGAAATATCCGCTGATCTTATGATTCACCCTCACCATTTTCAGCCAAAGGGTATCTCCGGAACGGTTTTCAGCTTCGTACCGGGTGCTCCCGTAGCTGAAAACAATGCTTTTATTACCGGATGCACTGACAGAACTGAAGAGTTTTACAAATTGTGTTTCATCTCCCCGGATGATCCTTAGTCCTGCCTCATCAGCAGCCGATGCCGGACTGAAATCCAGACAGGTTACCAAAGCATAATTGTGTTCCCCGTCATTTTTGATCACAGTATTGGCTTTGGTGCTGCTTTTAGGGGAAAGCCGGAGCCATCCCGGACGTTCGGAGAGCGACCAGGTGGTCGTGGCGGTGTACCCCAGAAATGACCATTCAGGGTGAAGGGCTGATGCCGTGAAGTGATCGGAATGGGGCACCATCCAGGGTATCCCTCCGGAAGAGCGTTTAGGCGCCGGGAAAGACTGGTTTACAGGGTAATCGGCCACTGGCCGGAGGTTGGCATTGTACCTGACCTGGTTCAGCAATCCCTGGCGCCCCTGCCCTTTCCATTCCCCTTTGGCGTAAACGGGATGGATCACCCAGGAGGTGCTGTCGCCCAGCATTACCGCCTGGGAAGCATGATTGGGACCGGTGAAAAGGGAGCCTGGTTTTAAGGGATCACTCTCATTGAAAAAATCACCCAGGATCTCCCACGATGTCTGCTGCGCGGTCAGGGTTTTACTTCGCATCACTTTCTGACCGCCGGCCACATCACGGGCGAAGGAGTAGTAATAGTAAGCGCCGTATTTCCACATCACCGGTCCTTCCGCCCAACTGTAAGGATAGGAAGGATCCGGATTGAGCCAGTTCAGGTCATACACCACACCCGTCGGCTGGCCGGTGTTTCCCAGTTCGACTATCCCGTTGTTGGCCTGCCCGTTTTTGACGACCAGGTACCATTTATTATCGTCATCTACGAAGACCGAATTATCATAACCCAATCCATAGGAAAGAGAAGCAGGATTGTTGATCCTGACGGGTGCACTCCAGGGACCTGCCGGCTGATCGGCTTTCACAAAATACATCGTATTGGCCCTGGAAAAAAAGTGCCAGTATTTTCCACCGTAATAAACCAGCTGACCTCCCCAGCACCCTCCTCCGGGGGAATCGCCGTACCCCGTCCAGGAGGCGCTCACCGGTTGGGCAATGGCTTCCCAGTGCACCAGGTCGGTGGAATGATAGATCACCGGCGTAGGATTAAAGGAGGATCCGGTGGTGTAAAAATGATCGCCCACTTTTGTCAGGGTACAGTCAGGATGGTCCCCCGGAATCACCGGATTCATAAAGGTACCATAGACTAAAGTCTGCGTCATACCAGTCTGGAGAATGACCAGGAAAAGCAGCGCTGAAACGGTTAATTTGATCATGTTGATAGACCGGATGGATTACATGCTAAAAATAAAGCCAAAAATCCGAATCCCAAATAATGGAACTATTATGGAAAGGGTACAATTCAAAAATAAAATTCAACGAATGTAAATATTCATCATTCAAACAGCGGAGAGTGGTTTGATTTCACCAAAAATGATAATTCTCTGAATTGATTTTCTATTAATTTTGGAAGCTTTCTGAAAAACATCCTTCATTACCAAAGGAAAAATGAAAAGAACGCTTTTTTTAGGCCCCACCTTGTTGTTAATGGCTTACTCCTTACAGGCCTTTCCCCCTGAAACCTCAACTTTTGACGGAAAAATCGGCAAAAGCCGGATAATTCTGGTAGCCAATCCGGCCGATTCCATGCAGATGAGTGGTTTCTATGTGGAAAACCGGGGAAAAGCAGTGGAAACACCCCATACTTTTTCCCTCGTATTAAGTCCCGGGAAGCGAACTTTTCAATCTGACCTGTATTCCGGTCGTGTGAAAAAAGCACAGGTCTCCTCTTCAGAAGTAGAGGGCAAGCTTGTTTTGTACAATGCCAGAAAGAAATTTCTTTTTTTCAGACCCAGGGTACCCATCACCCTGCAACGCCGTCCTTTGCCGGATCTCGCCCCTTCAGAAAGATACCGGAACGAAATCTTTCCTGGGGTAGGTATCCGCAAGGATATCTCTTACGGGCAGGCCAAAGGCTACTGGACAAGTTCCCCCTATGCCAGTGAACCCTATATCGATGTGCTGAGGAAAGGTTTGATCAAAACCTTTAAGGATCAGCAGCCCCTTGATCTCAAACTCGACTTGTATTACCCCGAAACCGATACATTCACCAACAGGCCACTGGTGATGCTGATTCACGGGGGAGCTTTTTATGTAGGTTCCAAGGAAGCGGTAACAGAAAAAGTTCTGGCAACCAACCTGGCCAAGCGTGGCTATGTGGTGGCGTCAATCGATTACCGGCTGGGATTCAAACCTACCGGAAGCGATGTGGAAATGAGCGGCTACCGGGCCATTCAGGATGCCCACGCCGCTTTGCGGTACTTGTCGAACCACTCCGGGGAATTGGGAATCAACCCGAAACAGGTTTATGTGGGAGGAACCAGTGCAGGGGCCATTGCCTCCCTGAATGTGGCTTTTATGGACGATGATGAAAGGCCGGCTTCCATCCTGAAGTCAGAAAAGGATGGACTGACAGGTAAAATAGCCTCTTCAGGAAACCGGCTGACAGATCCCTTTGAAATCAAAGCCGTAGTTAACATGTGGGGAGCAGTTAATGATGTAAAAATCATCGACCGTGACGAGAAAATCCCGGTTTTGTCGATCCATGGCACTGCCGATAACATCGTTCCCTACGATTATGATCATCCGTTCAAAGGAAGCCTCGGAATAAACCGCCTCATCATGGATAAAATGTATGGCTCCAAACCTATCCACGACTGGCTGCAGGCACTGGGCATCCGCAACCGGCTGGTTACCTTGCCGGGCGCCGAACATGAACCGGAATTATCGGAAGACCGAAGCCTCAACCATTACATGGATACCCTGAACAACCGGATTACCCGCTTTCTGTACGAAGAAACAGCTCCTGAAATCATCGTTTTACCGGAACAACTGGTCATCGCAGATAACAGTCCGTTGAAACCCATTCCATTTCTGGTCAGGAACGGAAATGTAGCATGGATAGAACCGGAAGGAGGCGTCAAAGCCAGCGCCAACCCGGCAGATGCCACAGTGATCTGGATAAAGGACCGGGAAAAGAAAAAAATCAGTTTTATCACCAACAATTCCTTTGGGGCCTTCAATACCATTACTTTCCCGGTGACCATCGGGAAATAAACCATACTGTTCTACCCTGGCAGAATTCAGGCTTCTTCCACCACTTTCCAGCCCATAGCTTCCGCAAGGGCATAAACCGGCTCCTTCAGGTCACCATAAAAGGTCACCCGGTGCCATCCCCACTGGTCCCACTGTGTGAGAAATTTCTCCATATCGCCGGTTACTTCCGCACACAACTTGGTCCGGCAGGCCCTGTCATCCTTGCTGTTATCCACGGCTATGGCCTGATGGAACAGGATTTCCTTTTCGGCTTTCCTGATTTCCAGGGTGGTGGTCAGGTAATTCAGCGGGAGGATAGATCTTATGGAGGCTCCTTTCCTGTCTTCGGAATGAGTCATGATGGTGAAAGGATTGGTGGCTCCCTGTGGCCCGAAAACCTTGGTAGGTGCCACGCAATGCGCATAAATGACCTGCCGGGTCGAGGTATCAATCACCGGATCTGAAATAAACCCAGGCCTGCCGTTGGTCATAGTGGAAAATGCCAGCATGGTGGCTGTGGAACGGATATCACACTCACAGGCTCCAACCAGACCATCGTTGTTCAGTTCATGAAAGCCCAGACAGGGATAGGCATGGATAAACTCCCCGGTAAATCCGCCCAGACAGTTGATGGTGATCGCATTGGCGTCATATTTTTTCAGCAGGGATTTCATCCCGAGGTACATAGCAGCCGATGAAACCAGCGTTTCCGGGGTCACCTCCACAATTTCCGAAGCCTTACCCCTCCAGGTATCTGCCAACTGCTTCGCCTCATCCCGGTCGGCCTTGCTCCATTCAGCATCCAATTCTGAAAACGGAAGATACTGCAACGGTATGTTCATAATGGGTTCTGCAGCTTCGGTCTTCTGATCCCTGAAGGCAATGATTCTTGAGCTTTTCAGCCGCCGGATGGTTTCCTCAGGCGATAAGGCAGTCACCGGATCTTCCCGCAGGGTATGATTACCCAGACGCGGAGTTGCCTTGATCCGTTCTTTCCTGACGGCTTCGGCAAACTGGGTGGCATTCCCCCCTTTACGGATGACCTTAAAACAATCGACCGCTGCAAAAAGATCTTTCATGCTGAACGACGAGATAAATCCGACATTCGGGGTGCCTTCCCGCAGAAATGCCGCGGTATACCGCTGCCAGCCCCCGCTTCCGCCATAGGCAAAATCGGCATACAACACAGGCTTTCCTGTTTTGGCCACCGTTTGCACCACCTTGTTCCAGAGCTCCATCTGAAATACAATGTATCCGTCAACCTGGCCGGCAATATCCTGTGTCACGATTTTTTCCGCATCCTCCGGTCCGGAAGCCATGGCAACCAGAAATTCAAAATCCCGGAAATGGGCAGTCAGGGCCGATGTAAACCGGCTCATGCCAGGGGCAAAATCATACCCGATATTGGGCCAGGCCCGCGGTAAGGTGTGCACTGGTCCGGAAAGGGAATATAAAATTCTGATTTTAAGCTTCTTTCCATTCACTTCAGCCGCAGACAAATTCCCCGTAAATGCAAACGGAGCAGCAGCCAGACAGGCGCCGCAAGCGGCACAGGCGGAAATAAACCTTCTCCGCGAAAAGGTCCCGGTATTCCGGGAACCTGGAATTTTCATGTAATTCATTATACCTGGTTTTATTGGTTTTTCATTTTTCCGGCTTTTCACTCCAACACCAAACCATCCGGTGTTTGCCGGAAGTGAAACGAATGATTCCTGCCTTTATATTTGAGGGAGAAATGACTATCTCCCTGTTTCCCCCGGGAAAGCAGGATATTTTGGGCAATCTTCCCGGCTTCTTCCCTGTTTCCGACAGGAACAACCAGGGAGAACAGGCAGGTGGGTTGACCTGTTGATTTTACTTTGGAATTGAAATAGGGGATCCACTCCGTCAAAGCTTCTTTTTTAACCGGCAAAAACGGTAGTTTTCCGTTGTCGATGGTTACTTTTTCCCTGCATACCGGGATCAAGGCCATGGAATGACCCTCTCCGTCATTCAGTAAGGTAAAATTCTCAAAGGATTCCATATTTTTCACCCCCGGGAAAAAACGGGCTTCGATGTCATTGCCGGGATCGCAGGAGACTTCATCCAGTACCAGCACCAGATCAGGTTTTTCGAGGATGATATGCCTTCTCCATTTTTTCAGGAATTGTCCGGGATAGGCATTGGTGGGATCCATGAGCGTATAATCTCTTTCCCCGGAAGTCCTGAATTCCAGGATATTGCCACCCACGCCTTCTTCCCAGGGCTGGTCTTTGTATTTTGCACTTTTTTGCTGTTCCCCGTTGACCAAAATGAGGTTATGACCCAGACTGGCGGCATTGGGATAATTCCAGCGGTCCCGGGAGAAGTATTGTTCATCGTAGGCTATATTGCCCAGGTCCCTGATGAAATACTTGTTCTGCCAGTTGACCATAAACTGCCCCACATCGAGGTGCCCATGGTGGGGATCGTCGTTGTTACCAGCCTTGCAGGCGACAGTGACCTCCGCAGGATTTAAGAAGCCGGAACGCATAAAAGCCCAGCCAATTGATGCAAACAAACGCGAAGGAACTGCAGGGGTTTGTTCCCTGACAGCCGGTCGCGGCCATAGCAAATCATTGATCGAGGTACCTTCTTTCAACAAGTGGTTACGGTACCAGGCTCCGTCGCTGCTGGAGGTCTGTTCGACCAGTTTATTGATCAGCCAGGTTGCCCCCACCGGTTTGCCACTGCCATCACCGAACTCCCCGGTCAGGCCATACAAGGCAAAATCTACCGGCGCTTTTTGGATTTTTTCATGTTGAAAGAGATTGAATTTACCTCCGCTGACCTTTCTGAGCGCTTCCATGAAAACTACTGAATGGCTCATCCCGTATGCCCAATAATCCCGGCCTTCCTGCCAGGCGCCATCTGTTCCCAGGTTATCCAGAAAGAAACTAGTCCGGTTCCAGGATTCGGCAACCACATCCACCAGTCCCGGATCTTCCGTCAACAGCGAAAGACAGGAAGTTCCCAGGCCGCTGAAGCAGATTCCGCACCAGTTACATTTGTAGGAGGTGGCCCACCATTGGTAATCGTAGTTGTTCCGCACCGGAAGGATCACTTTTTCATACAAGGCATTCCGTAACCTGTCGCGCTGGTGTTTGCTAAAAGCCGGATAACACCAGTCGTACACCAGAGCCATATCGATGGCTGTGGATGCCGTGCGGATATCGGAACTGAATACGACGTTGTCATCGCTCTTTTTGGCATTCCAGGGCCACACCCGGTCGTAAATGATCGTAAACTCATGGGCTTTGATGATCCAGGTGGGCAATTCGGCAAGGGCATCGGCAAATTCAAAACTTTTCTGTGCATAGCGGGCTTCTCCGGTGAGCTGATACAAAAAAGCCAGGGAACGCGCAGCATTGCAATATTCCCCCATTTGCCGGTCAAACAAGCCATCCGAATCGTAGCGGGGATGGGCCGACTGGGGAGGAAACTCCTTGATCGGCGTGTACATCAGCCGGTTACATTCCACTTTCAACCGCTCGAAGATCAGTTTGGATTCCTTATCTGTGGCGATCAGCGATAAAATTTCATTTTTCCCCTGATCGTTGAACAACAGATACGGATGAACCAGTTTGGCTGGCAATGCCCCGGAAATCTGCCCGGGAGTGACTCCGGCTTCTGCAGAAATAATTCGTAATACCAATAAAAATGCAAGAATTGGCGTAATAGTTTTTCCCATTATGATAAAAAGATTAAGTCTACGCTATAGCAGGCGATTCCCTGTCAATGATTTAATTTACTGTAAGACAAACTTTTGTTTTATTATCCGGCGATGGCCGAATGGAGTTAGAAAAATAACATTTTTAATTAAATTGGCAGATTAAATTCTGCACTCTTTTCTTTACCGGTAAGTTGTTGCTGAAGGAAAACCAACATCTGAATATGAAACGAATTGCCTTACTTCTGATTGTCTTTCTGACAGGAGTGAATTCAGGTTGCCCGCCCGCCGGCAACCCGGTTAAATCATCAGCATTACAAGTAGCCTCCAACCAGCGTTTTCTTACCGATGAAAAGGGAAATCCCTTTTTCTGGCTGGGAGACACCGGATGGTTGTTGTTCGGAAAACTAACGCGGGAAGAAACGGAGCAATACCTGGAAAACCGGAAAGAAAAAGGGTTCAATGTGATCCAGGTGATGGTGTTGCATGCCTTGGATTACTGCAATGCTTACGGCGATTCTGCCCTGGTCAGCCGGAATGTGGCAAAACCCTTGACAACCCCGGGAAATGCGTTTGAAAAACCTGACGAATATGACTTTTGGGACCATGTGGATTACGTCGTGGATATTGCCGCAGAAAAAGGGATTTACCTGGGGCTCGTACCGGTTTGGGGCAGCAATGTGAAATCGGGCCGGATCAGCCGGGAGCAAGCAGAATGGTATGCCCGCTGGCTGGCAGAAAGGTTCCGTAAACATCCCAATATTGTCTGGCTGAATGGCGGAGATATCCGGGGGAGTGATTCCACCGGAACCTGGAACATCATTGGAAACACCCTGAAGAAATACGACCCGGGGCACCTGATCACATTTCATCCCTTCGGAAGAATGCAGTCTTCCGACTGGTTCCACAACGCCAGCTGGCTCGATTTCAACATGTTCCAGTCGGGGCACCGGCGTTACGACCAGGATGATTCCGAAAGAAACTATGGCGAAAACAACTGGCGCTATGCCGAAGCAGATTATAATCGGGAACCTGTCAAACCTACTCTCGACGGTGAACCTTCCTATGAGGGAATTCCCCAGGGATTGCACGATACCCTTCAACCCCTGTGGAATGAAAATGATGTCAGACGTTACGCATACTGGTCGGTTTTTGCCGGCGGCTGTGGATTCACATACGGGCACAATGCCGTGATGCAATTTTATAAGCCGGGAGATAAAGGTTCCTATGGCAATAAAAAACGGTGGATCGACGCCATCAACGATCCGGGAGCCGGACAGATGCAATACCTGAAGAAACTGATGCTATCCCGCCCTTATTTTGACCGCATTCCGGATCAAACCCTGCTGGCCGGTCCTTCCGGTGAAAAATACGATTACCAGGCCGCCACCAGGGGTAAAGATTATGCGTTTGTGTATACTTATAACGGGAAAGAAATCAAGGTACATCTTGGAAAAATAAACAGGAAAAGGATAAAGGCCGCCTGGTATAACCCCCGCAACGGAACAGAAACCGGCATCGGCATATTTCCCAATGTTGGAATACAACGATTTGATCCTCCCGGCGAACCCACCGAAGGAAACGATTGGATACTCATTTTAGATTCCGTAAAATAATTTTCAATCATCATTTCATGAACCTTCCACTGATTGATCTTCTGGTTTTTCTGATCTACATGACCGGGATCGTCCTTTTCGGATCTTCCTTTTACCGGAAAAATAAAAATTCCGAACAATTTACCTCCGGAGGAGGCACCCTGCCGTCCTGGATCGTGGGCATGTCGATTTTCGCCACCTTCGTCAGCAGCATCAGCTTTCTGGCCCTTCCCGGCAAAGCTTATCAGACCGATTGGAATGCATTTGTCTTCAGTCTTTCCATTCCAGTTGCCTCCGTAATGGCAGTTGTCTTTTTTGTACCGCTCTACCGCAGCATCAACAGCATTTCAGCCTATACTTACCTGGAACAGCGTTTTGGCCCCTGGGCCAGAATATACGCTTCTGCCTGTTACATCCTGACCCAGATCATGCGCACCGGGTCCATCCTTTACCTGATGGCACTCCCCCTGCAGGCTGTATTCGGCTGGAGCATTCCCTGGATCATCATCCTGACCGGTTTGTGCGTGGTCATTTATTCGACGCTCGGCGGCATTAAGGCAGTCATTTGGACGGATGCCATCCAGGGGATCGTTCTCATTGGGGGAGCGCTGGTCTGCCTGGGCGTACTGATGTTTTCCATGCCGGAAGGACCTGTTCAGATGCTGGAAACCGGACTCCGTCATCACAAATTCAACATGGGCCCTTTTACGGGAAGCCTCTCCCAATCCACCTTCTGGGTGATGCTCCTCTATGGCCTTTTTATTAATCTCCAGAATTACGGGATCGACCAGAATTATGTGCAGCGGTACATGACCACCCGTACCGACAAAGAAGCGAAACGGTCGGCCTTGTTCGGTTCCCTCCTGTACATCCCTGTTTCACTGGTTTTCTTTCTGATCGGAACCGCCCTGTTTTCCTATTTCCAGGCAATGCCGGAATTGTTGCCCACAGAGCTGCACGACCCGCTGAAAGCCGACAAAGTTTTCCCGTGGTTCATTGCCAACGGCTTGCCGCCTGGTTTATCCGGATTGGTGATTGCCGCCGTTTTTGCCGCCGGGATGAGTACGATCAGTACCAGTGTGAACGGAACCGCCACTATTGTGCTGACCGATTTTTACCGGCGCTATTTCAATCCGGATCAGTCAGAAAAGAAATCCATGAAGGTGTTGTACCTGTCCTCCACCATTTTTGGCATCCTGGGAATCCTGGTTGCATTGGCCATGATCTCCGTGAAAAGCGCCCTCGATACCTGGTGGATGCTGGCATCGGTCTTCAGCGGGGGTATGCTGGGGCTCTTCCTGCTGGGTTATTTTTCCCGGAAAGCCACTTCCGTTCAGGCGGCCATAGGGGTTACCAGCGGGGTACTCATAATTTTGTGGATGAGTCTTTCTCCCCTGTATTTCACCGGAGAACAGTTGCTCCGCTTCCGAAGCCCCTTTCATGCCAATCTGACCATTGTCATCGGCACCACAGTGATTTTTTTGATTGGATTTCTATTAACGGCAGTCCGGCGGATGAAACCGGCGGCAAAATAACTATCAGCTATGAAGTTCCGGAATTACCTTATTAAACTTGTCCTGCCTGCGCTTTTAACAGTGCTGGCTTCCTGCACAACACAACCTTTCAGGATTACATCCCTGACCTGCAACAATCAACCCGAACCCATGGGGGTGAACCCTGTGAATCCTGCTTTCAGCTGGAAGATGGAATCTCCGGCAAGGGGGGTTATGCAGACGGCTTACCAGGTGGTCGTTTTCGAAAACGGGGGAAAAGGGGAAGTATGGAATAGTGGAAAGGTGGAAAGCAACAAGAGTATTTTCATTGCTTACGAGGGTTCAGAATTAAAGCCCGGCACCATTTATTTCTGGAAAGTAAAAGCCTGGGACAACAAGGGTCACGAATCTGCATGGCGAACAGGGCGGTTTGTCACCGGTCTCGTTCAGGACAAGGACTGGGAAGGCGCCCGGTGGATCGGGTACAGGGAAATGGACAGCGCCAGGCGAATTGTTCCGGGAATTCACAGCCCTGGCTCCCGGAAAGAATGGAAAGACAAAATCAGCGGAGACCATGTGCTGCCCTTGTTGCGAAAGGAATTCAGCGTGAAATCCGGGTTGGAATCGGCCTTCCTGTTTGTTTCCGGACTTGGTCACTACGAAATCGACCTCAACGGGCAGAAGGTGGGCGACCACTTCCTGGCGCCTGGATGGACCCATTACGACAGCCTTTGTTTCTACAACGTCTTTGAGGTGACGGATGAACTTCAGAAAGGAGAAAATGCCTGTGGTGTGTGGCTGGGGAACGGTTTTTACAACATCCCGAATACCGGGTACCGGAAGCTCATCACTGCCTTCGGGAATCCCAAAATGATCCTGAAACTGCAATTGATCTACAAAGATGGAAGCAGGGAAAATGTGATCAGCGATGAAAGCTGGAAAACAATACCAGGCCCGATCACCTACAGCAGCATCTTTGCCGGCGAAACCTTTAACGCCAGCCTGGAGCCCACCGGATGGAACCAGCCCGGTTTCAATGAATCCGGCTGGAAACAGGCCCAACTGGTAACCCCTCCTGCAAGCCGGCTGGAGGCAGAAACCGATTACCCGGTGAAGGTAATGGAGCGGCTGAACGTGCAATCAATTACCCGCACCGACTCCTCTGAAACGCAGTATCTGTATGACTTTGGCCAGAATGCCTCCGGAATCGTTGAGCTGGAAGTCTCCGGAAACAAAGGAGATACCGTGAGGCTGGTACCTGCCGAGCTGATTGACCGGACGGGCAGACCGAACCAGAAGGCTACCGGGAGGCCTTATTCTTTCACTTATATCCTGAAGGGTTCCGGTATTGAAAGGTGGTCGCCCCGGTTTACCTACTACGGCTTTCGCTATGTGGGCGTGTCTGGGGCGGTCCCGGATACCTCGTCTGTTTCCGGAAACCAACCGCGCATCAAACGGATGACCCTTCTTCACACCCGGAATTCCGCCCCGGAAACCGGGACTTTCCAAACTTCTGCCGATCTTTTCAACCGGATCAACACGCTGATCCGATGGGCCATGAAAAGCAACCTGCAAAGTGTGGCCACGGATTGTCCGCACCGCGAAAAGCTGGGTTGGCTGGAACAGACCCACCTGATGGGCAACAGCATCCATTACAATTTTGACATCCTGCCGCTGTATAAAAAGCAGGTCAATGACATGATGATCGCTCAGACCGCTGAGGGATTGATCCCGGACATTACCCCGGAATATGTCCCTTTTGCCGGGGGTTTCCGGGATTCTCCGGAATGGGGCAGCGCCGGGGTAATCCTGCCCTGGATGCTGTACAAATGGTATGGCGATACCGAAGCCATGAAAAAGGCCTGGCCCATGATGGCCCGGTATGTGGCCTATCTGAAGTCAAAATCGATGAACCACATCCTGGATTATGGCCTTGGCGACTGGTTTGACCTGGGGCCGAAATCTCCCGGAACAGCCCAGCTGACGCCGGTGAGCCTCACCGCCACCGCCA
>DAIDJX010000072.1 GCA_027451165.1 Prolixibacteraceae bacterium
AATAGCCATGTAAATGTTTACTCCCTTTTCCTTTGCAGCCTGCAAAACCCGTAAGGCAGTATCCAGAAAATCACTTTCACAGAGGGAGTTTCCGATATTTCCGCCCTGGGCCTTAATAAAGGTAAAGGTCATTCCACCTCCGAGGATGAGGTTATCTACTTTGCTCAACAGATTTTCAATGATGGTGATTTTCGTTGATACCTTGGCGCCGCCCATTATGGCTGTCAGGGGTCTTTGCGGGCTTTTAAGCACTTTGTCAAGACTCCCCAGTTCGCTTTCGATCAGGTAGCCAAACATTTTGTCGTTCGGGAAAAAATCAGCCATTACCGCCGTGGAAGCGTGTGCCCGGTGTGCAGTTCCGAAGGCATCATTGATCCAGCAGTCCCCGTTTTCAGCCAATTGGCGGGCAAATTCAACATCTCCCTTTTCTTCCCCCTTGTGGAAACGGAGGTTTTCCAGGAGAATAGCTTCGCCGGGCACCAATGCTTTACACATGGCCTTTACTTCCTCTCCGATACAATCAGGCGCCAGTTTAACCTCTTTACCCAGCAATTCACTGAGGTGCCCCACCAGATGGCGCATGGAGTATTTATCTTCCGGACCACTTTTCGGCCTTCCGAAGTGAGACATAATCACGGGGGAGCCACCGGCTTCCATAATTTTCTGAATCGTAGGGAGGGCTGCCCTTATACGGGTATCGTCGGTAATCACAAAATGTTCATCCAGCGGAACATTGAAATCTACCCTGATCAACGCTTTCTTTCCTTTAAAATCGTAAGAATCTATGGTCTGCATATCAATTATTTATTTTGGTTTTCAGATCAAAGATAGAAATAATCCCGTCATAAGAATTGGCAAATCTGCCACGATTTCAGAAATTAATGATCATATAACCTCCGTTTTCAAATGAATACGCTATTTTTGACTCCTGTCAACGACATCAATTCAACATGCTTTTCAGTGAAATCATCGGTCAGGAAAAGACCAAACAACGACTGATCACGTCAGTGCGGGAAGAACGCATCAGTCACGCCCAACTGTTCACCGGGCCGGAAGGCAACGGTAAACTGGGACTGGCCCTGGCCTATGCACAGTATATTTCCTGTCGTGACCGCCGGGAGGGGGATAGTTGCGGCGAGTGTCCTTCCTGCCGGAAATATGCCAAACTGGTCCATCCGGATCTCCATTTCGTTTTTCCCATTTTCAAACCCAAAAATGCCAAAAAGGAGCAGTATTCTGATGATTTTCTCCCCCAATGGAGGGAAATGATCCTGAAATCTCCCTATTTCAATCTCAACCAATGGGTAAATCACCTCAATGCAGAAAATGCACAGTTGACCATTTATGCCCATGAAAGCGAGGCCATCCTCCGGAAACTGAGCATGAAATCAGCAGAAGCTGAGTTTAAGGTGCTCATCATTTGGCTACCGGAAAGAATGAACGCGAGCTGTTCCAACAAGCTGCTGAAAATGATCGAGGAACCTCCGTCCAAAACCCTTTTCCTGCTGGTATCGGAAGATGAAAACGGGATTATTCCAACCATCCTTTCACGGACACAGGTTATCCGTATTCCGAAGATTGACAATACTGCCCTGCAAAATGAACTGGAAAAAGCAGGACGCTATGATGCCGGAACCATTGCGGAAATGGTACATTGCGCCAATGGCTCTTACCTTGCCGCACTGCAGTATGATGAGTCGGACGAAGACAAAATCCTCTTTTTTGACACTTTTGTGAAGATAATGCGAAATGCTTACCGGGGGGTGATTGCTGAACTGCTCAACAATGCAGAGGAAATGGGTGCCTGGGGAAGAGAGCGACAAAAGAATTTTTTTCAGTATTCACTTCACCTGATCCGGGAATTCTTTGTGATGAATCTGGGCTTACCATCGCTGGTTTTTCTTACCCGTAAAGAAAAAGAATGGGGAGCGCGTTTTTCTCCCTATATAAATGAACGGAATATAATCCCTTTTAACCAGGTTTTTGAAGAAGGCTATCTGCATATTTCCATGAACGGAAACGGGAAAATTATCTTCACAGATGTGGTGTTGAAGATCGAAAAGCTGATCAGAAGATAAAACCAGCACCTTTACACCCGCTTTGAAAAGTATAATAAGTTAACCCGGTGGTCATTCCATCAGTTTTAGCGACAGTTTTATTATTTTTGCAGCAGTTTCTTCCTAATCCCCGGAAGAAATCATGATATTGCAGTCTATGGAAAACACGGTATTTTTAGATAGAGGTATTTGTAACAACAATAAAGGCAGATGTTGCAAACTGAGCGTAACCGACTGGCTGTCGGATGTGCCGAACCTGTCCAACCCCGGACAAATTATTGAGGTACGCTTCAAAAACACCCGGCGTGATTATTACCGGAATGTCAATGATCTCAAACTGGAACCGGGAGATCTGGTGGCTGTGGAAGCAAGCCCGGGTCATGACATTGGCCTGGTTTCCCTTACCGGGGATCTGGTTTTGCAGCAGATGCGGAAACACAAAGTATCCCTGATCAACGGGGAATTCAAAAAAGTGTACAGGAAAGCCAAACCGGTAGACATCGAAAAATGGAGGGAATCTATTTTACTGGAACACCAGACAATGATTATCTCCCGCCAGATCGCAGCTGACCTGCACCTGAATATGAAAATCGGGGACGTGGAATACCAGGGCGATAAAACCAAAGCCATTTTTTACTACATCGCCGATGAACGGGTCGATTTCCGTCAGCTGATAAAATCCCTGGCCGAAGAATTTCATATCCGCATCGAGATGAAACAAATCGGAGCAAGGCAGGAGGCCGGCAGAATCGGTGGTATCGGTCCCTGCGGAAGAGAACTTTGCTGTTCCAACTGGATGACCAATTTTATTTCCGTAACTACCAACTCAGCCAGGTATCAGGATCTTTCAATGAATCCCCAGAAACTGGCAGGGCAGTGTGGTAAATTGAAGTGCTGTCTGAACTTTGAGGTCGATAATTACCTGGATGCCCAGCGTGATTTTCCGCCAACCAATATTCCCCTCGAAACTGAAAAAGGCCGCTTTGTTTTTCAGAAAGCCGATATACTTGGAGGAATTTACTGGTATACAGCTCAAAATAACGAATCTGCCACCAGCCTCATACCGGTTCCGGTAAATAAAGTCAGGGAAGTTCTCCGGATGAATGCTTCCGGGAAAAGACCGGATAAACTGATGGCTGAACCTTCCGCCGCAGAGCGCGCGGAACAGGTAACTTTCCAGAATATGGCCGGGCAGGAAAGTATCAACCGCTTTGACTCAACCGAAGTCAGAAAAAGAAAAAAGAAACCAGGGAAAAATTTCAGGAGGGGTCCCAAATGAAACATTTTCTGATCCTTATCTTCCTGCTGTTAATGCTTTCTATCGTATCGTGCGATCCCCGCAAGGTTACCGATGAATTCCATTCCCTGAAAGGAAGCACCTGGAATGCCGATTCGTTACAGACTTTTCAGTTCCCTGTTTTCAGAAAGGATCAGTACCACAATATTTATTTTAATGTACGCAATGACCGCTCATACCCTTTCAGTAACCTGTGGCTGTTCGTGGCAATTGAAAATCCCTTAGGTGAGACCAGAAAGGATACCATCCAGCTCATCCTTGCTGACCCTTCCGGCAATTGGTTGGGCAAAGGGTTCAGCGGCATCTATACCCATCGCGCCCTGTACATGCAAAACGTCTATTTCCCGGATCCCGGTAATTATTCCATCCGTATCGGTCACGGTATGCGTCCTTCCCTGCTGAAAGGGATTACCGATATCGGGATCAGAGTCGAAAAAATCAATTAAACAGGACCGTGGGTAAGAATAAACTGGATAGATTTGCAGAAATGGCTGAATTTGAAAATGTCTTTCAGCCTGATTATGACGCCATCAGGGAAAATGGATTTTCCCTGAAAAACAGATGGGCTGAACATTATTTCCGGAACCAGGCACCCATTACCCTTGAACTGGGATGCGGAAAAGGGGAATATACCGTCGGTTTGGCAGAACGTTATCCTGACCGCAATTTCATCGGAATAGACATCAAAGGAGCCAGGATCTATACCGGTGCCAGGGATGCCCTTCAGAAAAATTTAAAAAATGTGGCTTTTGTAAGGACAAAAATTGAAAATGCAGAGCTCCTTTTCGGGCCTGGTGAAATTGCTGAAATATGGCTGACTTTTCCGGATCCCCAAATGAAAAAAGAAAGGAAACGGCTCACCTCTTCCTGGTTCCTTGAGCGATACCGGAAATTTTTGTCAGAGAATGCCGTTATCCGGCTGAAAACAGATTCCGGCTTTCAGTACAGCTATACACGTGCGCTGGCCCAACAGAATAATTTCAGGATCATCAATGATTGCGCCGACTTGTATGCCACCCCCTTACCTGATGATCTTCCGGCAATTACCACCTTTTATGAAAAACAATGGCGGGAAAGGGGCATGTCTATTAAATATCTTGCCTTTTCCCCCGGAAAAGAGGGGATAATTCTGGAACCGGAAGGAGAATTCGAAAAGGACAATTACCGCAGTTACGGAAGAAAAGCGTTTTCATAAAGAATGAACGATTTGTACAATAGAATTTATGACATTGTAAAACAAATTCCTCCGGGAAGAGTTACTTCTTACGGGGCCATTGCTGCCTGCATCGGTTCGGCCGGTTCGGCAAGACTGGTGGGCTGGGCCATGAATGCATCCCACTATTCGGTACCGGGAATTCCTGCCCACAGGGTGGTAAACAGAAACGGACTGCTCTCCGGAAAGCACCATTTTGATACGCCCTTAGCCATGCAGGAATTACTGGAAAGTGAAGGAGTGAGGATCGAAGATGACCAGGTTGTTGATTTTGAAAAATTGTTCTGGAACCCGGCAGATTTTTCGGAATGTATTGATTATAAATAACATAGACTGACAATATGAGACATTTTATAGTGCCCAAAAATATAACCGATGCCTTAAGGCAGGTTGTTTATCCGGGCGGAAACAAGGATATCGTAACCCTCGATATGGTGCAGGAAATCAGGATCGCTGGAAAGAAAGTGTCATTTTCCCTGGTACTGCAACGCTCCGATGACCCCCACACAGAAACACTTGTCCGGCAAAGTGTGGAAGCGATCAAATCATCCCTGGGCGATGACACGGAAATTGAAGGCAATATCACCATAAAATACCTCCACCAAATGGAAAGGCCGCTGCTTCCGGAAGTGAAAAACATCATCGCGGTGGCTTCCGGAAAGGGAGGAGTCGGTAAATCAACGGTGGCGGTTAACCTGGCAGTTGCCCTGGCTCAGACTGGCGCTTCGGTAGGTTTGATTGATGCCGATATTTTCGGACCATCCATTCCGATCATGTTCGGAACGGTAAATGAACGACCGGCTGCACGAAAAGAAGGAAACCGCGACCTGATCATCCCGGTGGAAAAATATGGGGTGAAATTTCTTTCCATCGGATTCTTTGTCGCTCCGGAAAACGCTCTGGTCTGGCGGGGCCCCATGGCTTCCAACGCCCTGAAACAACTGATTGCCGACGGCGATTGGGGAGCGCTGGATTACCTGCTGATTGACCTTCCTCCCGGAACTTCAGACATCCACCTCACCCTCGTCCAGACCATCCCCGTTACAGGGGCAGTCATCGTAACCACTCCCCAACAGATCGCTTTGGCAGATGTGATCAAAGGGGTCAGCATGTTCCGGAGCGCTTCGGTAAATGTTCCCGTGCTCGGACTGGTAGAAAATATGTCGTGGTTTACCCCTGCAGAATTACCTCAGAACAAGTATTACCTTTTTGGAAAAGAAGGCGGAAAAAAACTGGCCGGTGATCTCGGACTGAACCTGTTGGGGCAAATTCCATTGGTACAGAGCATCCGGGAGGGGGCCGATGATGGTATCCCCGCAGCTTCTGAACCTTCTTCTGTGACCGGCATCGCCTTTGCAGAACTTGCTGCAAATGTAATCCGGGAACTCGATGCGAGAAACCGCTTGCTTGATGCGACACAAAAAGTGATTGTCACCCGGAAATAGTGTTGTTCTTTGCTATTTTTGTGAACCTTTATGCCGTGAACAGGATCATTAAGGCAATATTTTTTGAACATTCCAGTTTAGAGTATAGTTACATCCGGAATATTTTGAGGAACCATTTATTTTATACACTGCTGATCTTCTTGCTGGCAGGTTTACTTGGTGGGTGCTCCACCCAGAAGAATACCCGCTTATCCAGGACTTACCACAATGTAACATCCCGGTACAACGTCTTTTTTAACGGGAAAGAAAGCATTAAAGCCGGTCTGGCCAAGATTGACAAAACGGTGGAAGATGATTTCACCCAGATACTGCCGGTCTATAAGGAGAGTTATACTTCCGCTGGTTCCGCCGCCCGTGCCGATATGGACAATGCCGTCCTCAAAGGAAGCAAATTAATCCAGGTCCATTCCATCACCAAAAAACCCAAAAGACAGAAAATCAGAACCCGGCAATACAAGGAATTTGCCAGTCAGGAAGAGTTTAACAAGTGGGTCGACAACAGCTACCTGATGATGGGGCAGGCTTATTATTACCAGCACAATTTCACTTCCGCGGTGGAGAATTTCTCTTACATCCTGCGCAAGTTTCCCCGGGAGAAAATCAGGTACGACGCCATGGTCTGGCTTATCCGCTGTTACAGCGAACAGGAACGATTTCCGGAAGCGCTGGAAATGATCGAATCCCTGCAAACCGATAAATCGTTCCCCAACCACCTGGAACAGGAACTGGCAGTGGCCACTGCCGATATGTACCTGAAACAGAAAGATTACCAGGAAGCCATCAAATTTTTGGACATTTCCATTAAGAAAACCTTCTGGAAGAAGGATAAAGCCAGGTTACAGTATATTATTGCCCAGTTGTATCAGCAAACCGGCGAGGAAGCAAAAGCATCCGCAGCATACCGGCAGGTCAGCCGCTACAATCAACCCTTCAAAATGGATTTTAACGCCAGAATTAATGCTGCAGGAATGTTTTCCGGACAAGGAGACCCTGAAAAGCTGAAAAAAGGGCTCCGTAAAATGTTGCGGGATGATAAAAACCTGGAATTCAGGGATGAGATCTATTTCGCGTTGGCCAATATTTTCTACCGGGAAGGAGATAATGAACAGGCCATAGAAAATTATCAGAAATCGGTGGCCAGCAGTGTCGATAATGATTACCAGCTTGCGCTTTCCTCCGTAACCCTTGCCGATATTTTTTTCAAGGGAAAGAAATACCGCGATGCCCGTAACTATTACGACAGCGCCATGATGGTGATCAGTGAAGAGTATCCGGGTTTTGACAAAATCAACGACAGGTACACCAGCTTGTCCCGGTTGGTAGATAACCTGACCACCGTGGAGGTCCAGGACAGTCTCCAAAAACTGGCAAAAATGCCTGAATCTGAAAGGAACACACTGATCAACAAATGGATTGCCGATCTGAAGGAGAAACAAAGGCAACAGGAACTGATCGCCAACCGGAATCAGGCAGAAAGGGGATACTACAATGCAAATGAATACCGTTTTGGTATGGGAGTTACGGACCAGGGCTCCGGCTGGTATTTCTACAATCCACAGACTATCTCATACGGAAAAACCCAGTTCCAGCAGCGCTGGGGAAGGCGAAAGCTGGAAGACAACTGGAGACGCTCCAATAAAAATATTTTCACTTCTGAGGAAGACCAGGAATTTGCTGAACTGGCTGATTCCACAAAGGCAGTTGTCCGGGAGGACGATCCGCTGGAAATTGCCTTTTACACCCAGGATTTGCCGGTAAACGACTCCCTGATGGCTATTTCCAATGAAAAAATCAGGGACGGGCTTTTCAATGCAGGCAAAATCTTCAAAACCGATTTCAGCGATTATACCCGCTCAGCCGAATCATTCGAAAATCTCAACACACGGTTCCCGGAAAATATATATCTCCTCTCTTCCTGGTTCGACCTGTATGACGATTATGAACTATTGGGGAACAAAGAGAAGGCCCAGTTTTACCGGGAACAGATCATCAGCCGGTTCCCGCAGAGTAAGTATGCCCGGTACCTGCAGAATCCCAATTTTTTCGAAGAACTGGAAATTCAGCAAGACAGCCTCAACCAGTTGTACCAGAGTGCCTTCAGGTATTACAAAGAAGGGCGGTATGCCGACATCATACCGATGGTTCCCAAAATGAAAGCGCTGTTTCCGGATACCCTGCTGAATGAGAAAATTGAATTTATGAACACGGTAGCCCGGGGAGTAACTTCAGATATGTCCACCTTTGAATCCCTGCTGAAAAACTACATAGCCTCCAATGCCAAAGCTGAACCAACCGGTTTGGCTCAGGAGATTCTTACCCTGATCCAGGACAGCACGCTGACAGATTACAAAAAACTGGTCGAACTGGGTTATTTACATGATGAAATCCGCAACGATGAAATCCAGTCTGACTCGCTGCAGAAGAATGACGAATTCGGAGGGAAATACAGTTACGAGGAAGATCTGCTCCACTATTTTGTCATCGCATATCCCAAAAGCGCAGCGGTGGATATCAACCGGCTGAAGTTTGACCTTGGCATCTACAACCTGGATCACTATACAAAATTTGATTTTGATATTGAGGAAGAAAACCTCGATGCCAATAATAAGCTGTTGCTTGTCAGGGCCCTTCAGAATAAAGAGCAGGGGCTGATTTATTTCAGGGCAATTATCAGGAAAGCCGATGTTTTCAAATCGCTGAAGGGGGTTAATTATGTGAATTTTATCACTTCATCCACCAATTACCGGCAAATTTTAGCGGATAAATCACTTTCTGATTACCTGAAATTTTTCATGAAGAACTACAGCAAGTTTATCGGACCTGATTTCA
Organism: Prolixibacteraceae bacterium; assembly: GCA_027451165.1. Taxonomy (GTDB): domain Bacteria; phylum Bacteroidota; class Bacteroidia; order Bacteroidales; family Prolixibacteraceae; genus UBA1413. The sequence continues at coordinate 8,842 of DAIDJX010000072.1, forward strand.
AAAGCGATACGGAAGGGGAAGAGTCTCCTGAAGAGCTGATGGCCCGGGCTGAGCGTGAAAATGAACTGCTGAAGGAAAAAGGGAAATTTGTCACCGTGGATATTCCGGTGACTACTCAGGTTTACAACACGGTTACTGATACCCTGCAAAATTTTGTTACGGCAGTAAAAGACAAAAACTTAACCCTCAGGCCAATGCTGCTTCAGTTTGCTGATTTCAACCGGAATCAGTTCAGAACCTGGAACCTGGCCCTGCAGATCAAACAGGCCGGAGAATACCAGTTTGTGGTAGTCAAGGGCATTCCCGGATATGCCGAAAGCATGTCCTATTTCAGGAAGGTAATTACAGAGCGGTCTTTGTTCAAAACCCTGGGCCAAACCACTTACCGCAATTTCCTGATTAACGAAGTCAACCTGGCAAAGATGCTGACCAATGGAGAAGTGGATCCCTACCTCGACTTTTTCAGGACCACCTACATTCAGAAAGCCGGACAAGCTGCACCTTCTCCCTCCGGTCAGGTTTCTCCGGCTTTACCCGGCCAGCCTGCCGTTACGCAGCCGGCCGCTGCCGGAAATGACATAACCGGTCCATACAAGACCTCTGCTGACAGTCCCCACCGCTTTGTATTGATTATCCCTTCCGAAGGAGTGGACAGGGAAGGAGTAATTTCCGCCCTCCGCAGCTTCAACAGCAATGCTTATGGAGCACTAACCCTTTCCTATACTGAGAGAAAGCTGGATGAAACCAGGCAAATGATCCTGGTCGACGGGTTGGGAAAACAGGATGTAGCAACTGCCTATTTCCGGCAGGTGGTGAATGCCAGGAGTATATTTACCCCGCTTGGCGACGCTGCCTACCGGAATTTCATCATCACCCCTGCCAATTTTGATGTTTTCCTGGAAAGGAAAAACATTGCTGAATACCTTGAATTTTTCAGAAAGGTTTACCTGAACAACTGATGGACAACCAGAGCACACGTAAAATACAGATCCTTTGGACTGATGATGAGATTGACCTGCTTCGCCCTCACATCATCTTCCTCCGGGAAAAAGGCTACGAAGTAGACACGGCCAGCAACGGGACCGATGCGTTGGAGATGGTCAGAAACAATTATTATGACATCATTTTTCTGGATGAAAACATGCCCGGCCTGAGCGGGCTCGAAACCTTGTCGTTCATCAAAACAATTTCCCCGGATGTGAAGGTGGTGATGATCACCAAAAACGAAGAAGAAAGCATAATGGATGAAGCCATCGGCTCCAAAATTGCTGACTACCTCATTAAACCGGTCAATCCGAACCAAATTTTGCTTTCCCTGAAAAAGAATGTCGAAAAGCAAAGGCTGATTACCCGACAGACCACCTCGGTCTATCAGAACGAATTTATGCAGATCAGTTCCCGTTTGGGATCCCGGCTCTCAGCAGAAGAATGGATAAAACTTTACAAAACCCTTGTTTATTGGGAACTTGAACTCAGCAGCTCCGACGACAAGGCAATGGATGAAGTGCTGAGTATGCAGAAAAGCGATGCCAACCAGGCTTTTTTCAGGTTTATCCGGGAGAATTATACCAAATGGTTTGGAAAACCGCTGGGAGAAAGACCCTTGCTGTCGACCGACCTTTTCAGGCAAAAGATTTTCCCTTTGCTGCAGGGAGGGAAAAAGGTTTTTGTGCTGGTGGTTGATAACCTGCGGTTTGACCAGTGGAGGATGTTAAGCCCTGTTATCGGTGAATATTATAAGACGGAGGAAGAAATTCTCTATTACAGCATTTTACCTTCGGCTACCATGTACGCCCGGAATGCCCTTTTTGCCGGTCTTTTACCCTCAGAAATTGAAAAACTTTACCCTTCACTTTGGGAAGATGACGACAATGAGGGAAACAAGAACCAACACGAGGAAGAACTCCTGATCAAACAGATGGGCCGTGCAGGCAGAAAAGAAAAATTGTGGTTCGACAAAGTCCCCAACATCAGTTCAAACCGGAAATTTACGGATAGCATCAGGAACATTAAGGAGAACGACTTGTCGGTGATGGTTTTCAATTTTGTGGATATGATTTCCCATGCGCGGACTGAAATGGATATGATCCGGGAACTGGCTTCAGACGAAAAAGCTTACCGCTCCCTGACCCTGAGCTGGTTTAACCACTCTTCACTGCTTGATTTATTGAAAGAACTTTCCGGAAGTGACATCACCGTTGTAATCACGACTGACCACGGGACCATCCGGGTGGACAATCCCATAAAAGTTATCGGAGACCGGGAAACCAACACCAACCTGAGGTATAAACTGGGAAGAAACCTGAACTACAAAGCCAAACAGGTGTTTGAGGTTACCAATCCCAAAGAAGCCTTTCTTCCCGTACGCAATGTCAGCACCTCCTACATTTTTGCCCAGAACCGGGATTTTTTCGTATATCCCAACAACTATAACTACTACGCCAATTATTTCACCAATACCTTTCAGCACGGAGGTATTTCCATGGAAGAGATGCTGGTTCCCTTTGTGGTACTTTCACCCAAAAAGTAAAGACAAAATGATTCCGGATGGAGTTTAGCCCTCATCCTGGGATTCATTCTTCAGGATAGCATACAGTTTATTGGCGAAAATAAAATCATTCAGGATTTTGTTTCCGGAGTGTAAAATATTGTTTTTGGATCCTTCCCAGCATTTCTCCCCCTTGTGCAGGAAGAGCACACTTTCACCGATTTCAATCACAGAATTCATGTCATGGGTATTAATGATGGTGGTCATTTTGAACTCCCTGGTCAGTGACTGGATCAGGTCATCGATCAGGTTGGCTGTTTCAGGATCCAGCCCGGAATTGGGTTCATCACAAAACAGGTATTTGGGGTTCAGGGCAATGGCCCTGGCAATGGCCACTCTTTTTTGCATACCTCCGCTGATTTCAGAAGGATAAAGCTGGTTGGCGCGGGTGATATTGACATGTTCGAGGCAAAAATTCACCCGGTTCAGTTTTTCTTTCGGACTCATGGTGGTAAACATATCGAGGGGGAAACGGATGTTCTCTTCTACCGTGAGGCTGTCGAACAGGGCACCACCCTGAAAAACCATCCCCAGTTCCCTGCGAAGGTTTTTCCGCTCTTTATTTTTCATCTCCGTGAAATTGCGGCCATCGTACAGCACCTGTCCACTGTCCGGATCATGGAGCCCAAGTATGCACTTCAGCAATACCGTTTTACCGGAACCGCTCCTCCCGATGATCAGATTGGTCTGACCTTCCATAAAACGGGTGGATATGTCGTTGACTACCGTTTTCCCGTCAAAAGATTTGGATAAATGAATTACTTCAATCATGTGAGCAACAATCTGGTCAGAATCAGGTCAAAAAGAAGGATCAGAATATTGGTGCTTACCACTGCCCGTGTACTGGCCTTTCCAACCTCCAGTGCACCCCCCTGGACAAAATAGCCGAAATAAGCAGGAACCGACGCCACTAAAAAACCAAAGAACAATGATTTTATGAGGGAAAAGGTGACATAATAGGGGATAAAAACATACCGGATCCCATCAATGTATTCCGTGAGGCTGACCACACCAACGGCAGGACCGACGATCAACCCGCCAACCAGCCCGAAAAAAATACTGAGAATAACCAGCAGGGGGAATACAAAAACCACCGCTACAATCTTGGGAAGAATCAGGTAGCTGGCCGAGTTAATGCCCATGATTTCCAGGGAGTCGATTTGTTCGGTCACTTTCATGCTGCCAATTTCGGAAGTGATGTTGGACCCGATTTTCCCGGCCATAATAAGTCCCATAATGGTGGAAGAAAACTCCAGGATGAGGGTGTCCCTGGTGCCCAATCCAATCAAAGATTTCGGATAAAGGGGATTCACCAGGTTGTACGCCAGCTGAATGGTCAGGATGCCTCCGATAAACAGGGAAATAACCGCCACAATACCCACAGAACTGGTACCCAGGGCTTCCAGTTCATGGAAAAGCTGCTTGATGTATATTTTGTGCTTTTCCGGTTTGGCAAATACCCTTCTGAGCATCCAGAAATACCGTCCGATATGAA